>JAZOWA010000014.1:0-7479 GCA_045659025.1 Clostridia bacterium | reverse complement strand
AAAGATTCGTTATTTAGTTTACTCGGTGATGATTACGCAGAGGCCACACCCGTTCCCATTCCGAACACGGAAGTTAAGCTCTGTGGTGCTGACAATACTTGGCGGGTGACCGCCCGGGAAGATAGGGAGTTGCCGGGACTTGATTCGGTGTGGGCGCACTGAAGTGCGCCTGCATTTAATCTTTAATATGTAAGGCCCATTGGTCAAGTGGTCAAGACATCGCCCTCTCACGGCGAAGACAAGAGTTCGACTCTCTTATGGGTCATAAAGCATCAAGGATTCATCCTTGGTGCTTTTTTCTTTTTGCATTATAAAAGCACAAAGGCAGATTAACCTTTGTGCTTTTTCATATTATATCGAATATTCAGCGCTTAACTGTCCGCAGGCGGCATTTATGTCGCTACCAAACTCCCGCCTTACCGTGACATTGAGATTATGGCCTTTTAATATGTCAAAAAACTCTGCAATGCGTTCTTTGTCACTTGGCTCATAATCTCCCGATCTCGTCTGATTATAAGGGATTAAGTTCACATAGCAGTTTATATCCTGTAAAAGATTTGCTAACTGCAATGCACACTCGTTGCTGTCGTTTATGTTTTTAATCATTATATAAGCAAAAGTAATTTTCCTGTTACTGCGTTGTGTATATACTTTTGCGGTTTCAATAAGCGAATTAATAGGGTAGGAACGGTTTATCGGCATTAACTCATTGCGGATTTCATCATTGGGAGCATGCAGACTAATGGCGAGATTGTTGAAAGACTCACGATTAGAATACTCAATGATTTTCGGCACAATACCTGCCGTGGAAATCGTAATGCGCCTTGCAGGAATGGCGATTCCCAATTGCTCGGAGATTATGTCTATAAACGCCATAACGTTATCGTAATTGTCAAACGGCTCGCCTATACCCATAAGTACCACATGGGATATGGGTATTTCAAATACATCTTTTATGTATAGTACCTGCCCAATCATCTCGTGGACTTCCAGATTACGCACTTTTTTCAGCTTACCGCTTTCACAAAAGGCACAGTTCATGTTGCATCCCACCTGGGTAGAAATGCAAATCCCGTTGCCGTAATCATGCTTCATTAAAACCGCTTCGATGGTGGCACCGTCGGATAATCTAAACAGGTACTTGCAGGTCTCTTCGCTCTCGGATTTTGTGATAAACTCAATCGCAGTAAACTCAAAATCCTCTGCGAGTTTTTCCTTTATAGGCGCAGAAAGATTGCCGATTTCCAAAAACGAAGTTATCTTGTCTCTGTAAACACTGGTGAAAACTATTTTCGCCTTCGCAGGATTCTCACCGGATGCTTTGAAATACTCTTCAAGCATCGTTAACGTCTGATCGTATATTTTCATCTTAATTCCTTCTTTTGTTCACGGTATAAAATGATTATATCTCATGATTTGAATTATTGCAAACCCCAAAAAATCGTTTCAAAAACAAAATATTGAAAAAAACATCAATAAATGTTATTGTTAATATTAGAAGTAGTTGTATATTGTTTTTAATCCAGTCTTGACATGAATTGTCAGATACAAAATATATCATTGCAAAGGAGTGGTTTTGTGAAGAAAGAAAAATGGTTGTTAAAAGAAATTGACTCATGGCAGGCGAATGATATAGTCAGCGAAGATACTGCCAATACGTTGAAGTCCATGTATCAGCCAAAGAAAAGCATAAGTCTTTTGATTGTATTGTTTTCTATAATCGGCTCATTGCTTATTGGTATGGGCATAGTATTAGTGAGTGCAAACAACTGGTGGTACTCCTTGCCACTTCCTGTTAAGACTGTGATTGGCTTTTTACCACTTTTGATATCTCAGGGAGTTATGCTATACGTGTATAAATGCAAAATGGATAGCATTGCATTTCGTGAGAGCGCAGCGCTTCTTAATATGGCGGGTGTGTTTGCTTCAATCGCACTGGTGGGGCAGATATTCCATCTTCCCGGAGATTTCACTAACTATCTGTTGGTATGTGGCATCCTCTTCCTGCCTGCAATGCTGTGTATGAACGCTCTTTCACCCTTGCTTATTTATTATTGGTCGGCTATCAACGGCGGGGTGTATTTCTCGGACGAGCTTGGTCTTATTATATCTGTGATAATGTTTACCATAGGCGCTTTCTTTGCATTGAGGAAATGTGGTGTCAAAGGCGGCAAGAGCACATATTTATCATTGATTACAGTGATTTCTGCGTTTGTACTGATACTTGTATCAGGCTTGGAGAGCGGTTGTGATTTGTCGATAATCATTTATGGTTATGCCTTGTTGCTCCTTAGTATAGTTCCAATATTTGAATGTTGCGAAGATATATTCTCCACAACAGGTAAAGCGTGTTTTCTGATTCTGACTATTGTCCTTACATATCAGGAGTTGTGGCAATATAAGGCGGAGTTTGACAGTGTTATTTATATGATATTAACTATATTACTGACAGCAGGTGCAATAGCCCTTTTTGTAAAGAACATCATTGCAAAAAGGTATTGCCTGTTTTCTATAACCGCCTTTGTGTTGCTGATTATCCGCATTATATGGCTTGCCTTTGGATTGACAGGCACCCCCTTTGATTTGATATTTATGATTATCTTTAATGTAATTTTGTTTGCATTTAGTATATTGTGCATATTTGATGGCGCAAAGAAGATTGATTTGTATAATGCCAATGTTGGTATGGTCACGTTGTGCACCTTAGTTGTTTTGCGATTCTTTGATAGCGAATTACCGCTGTCAACACGAGGAGTTGTGTTCCTCATAGTTGGTATAGGGTTTATGCTGTTTAATCTGTACCTTGTCAAGTCAAAGAAAAAGATTAAGGAGGATATAATATGAAAAAGACTCTTTTATCTGTTTTGATTCTTGCGATAATTGCACAAATCTGCGTGCCTGCATATATGATATGGGGCAAGTATGACGTTTTAAAAAACGGTGACGAAGTCAAGATTAAGGTGGCGCCGATTGACCCTTATGATGCTTTCCGCGGAAGGTATGTGTCTTTGTGGTATGACGAGGAACTGGACTACGAAGAGAGAAAGGGTAAATACGGCATTCTTGAAATTGATGAAGACGGATTTGCCACTGTGAAAAAGGTGGTTAAAGAGAAACCCCAAGGCCGGCTTTATATCACAAGTAAAGATGATGATTATTTCAATATCCCCCTGGATAGATACTATATGGAAGAAACCCTTGCTCCAAAGGCGGAAAATATGCTTTCGGGTGAGAAAGAGGCATATGTAACCATCAGGATTAAGGAAGATAAGTCTGTGCTGTCCGGCTTATATATTGACGGAAAACCCGTTGAGGAGATATTGTCCTAACAAAATTATTTGAATCAAAAAGAATGTTGTGATTTGTTATGAATAGATACACATCACAAGACCGATTCGTTGGGATAGTGACCATGTGGTGCTGTTTGATGACGAGACCAAGGAAATGGCAAAAGAGATAGTGAGATGTGGTGCGATAGACCGAGTATATATGGCTCTTGACTATTCCGATGCAAGTATAAACAGAATTTCAGCATGGACATTAGGCTTTAGGAATTGGCAGAAGGCATTGCTGAATGCTCTTTGCACACCGAATGAATTGCTTGCAAAACTCCAGGATAATAATGAACTTACAAAATTGCAGGTTGTGCAGGAGGAAATGAAAACAATACCATTTGGCGATGTTTGGGATGAATATTGCAGACAATGTGGTGTAAAATGTGATGGAGAGTGGTTTGATGATATAATGGAGTACGAGGAAGAGGTACCGAAGCACAGAGCGTGAATCTCTACTCATCAACCAGCCGAATCATAGGAGAGTAAATTATGCTTATAGATTTTCATGCCCATGCGTTTCCCGTGGAAATAGCAAAGAGAGCAATAGACAAACTTGCATATGTGAGTGGGGGCCTTGTGCCTCAAAGTGCTGGCACTGTCGATTCCCTAAAGCGGGAGATGGTAAAAGACGGTGTGGATATTTCAGTTGTGTTGTCCATTGCCACAAATCCGAAGCAACAGACCAACGTGAATAATTTTGCCAAAGAGATAAATGACGAGAAATCCATATTTGCATTTGGCTCTGTGCATCCTGATGCAGAGGATGCGTTGGACGAAGTCGAGAGAATCAAGTCAATGGGACTTAAAGGAGTCAAGTTTCACCCCGAATATCAGAGTTTTTATGTGGATGATGAGAAGATGAAACCTATATACAAGAAGATTTCTTCTCTTGGTCTCATCACTGTATTCCATGCGGGTTATGATTACGGATATGCACCGCCTTATCATTGCATGCCTGATCATCTTCTCGGAGCATTGAAATGGTTTGACTCACCCGTAATCGCTGCCCATTGGGGTGGGGGAAACTGTGGGGTAGAGGTTATCGAGAAACTCTGTGGCAGGGATTTGTGGTTTGACTTGTCCTTCGGATATGGTACAATGCCCAAGGCGGTTGCCCAGCAAATCATTGATAAGCACACTCCCGATAAACTCCTTTTTGCATCAGATATGCCCTGGCATAGACCATCATGGGAAAAACGATTGATAGAAACCCTGGACATATCTGATGAAGATAAAGATAAAATCTACTGCCAAAATGCTTTGAAATTATTAAATATGTAAATCAGACTTTCAATCGACTTTTTGTATTAAGGAGATGTTTATATGTATAAGCAAATTAAAGAGCTTAAAACCGATACCAAGTTCAATGCCGAGGGCAAGGAAAAGATGTTCAAGACCAACCTTGCTGATTTTGAGGCTTGGGATCCCAGAATAAGATTGTATTCTTTGATTCAATTGAAACCCGGTGAAGAGGTGGAGTATCATACACACGAAGGGGAGAGTGAGACCTTCTTCTTCCTTTCCGGCGAAGGCATTTATAACGATAATGGTGAGACTACCGATATCACTCCCGGTATGGTGTCAATCACCCCGTCAGGTCAGGGGCACGCCGTTAAGAATACGGGTGATGAAATGCTCGTCTTTATTGCCCTCATTCTTGTTGATTGATAAGTCTACATAATAAAACCCCTTGGAAAGATATTTTCCAAAGGGTTTTTATTCACAAATTGACTATTGTGGCGTTTTGTGATATGATTAAAATACAGATGCTGTGTTGAAAAGGGGGAAATCGAGTTATGTCAAAAAAATCGGGAAGAAATACCAGAGGTAAAATCATCGTTGCTGCCTGGAAGCTTTTTTATGAGCAGGGGTATGACGATACCACGATAGAGGAGATAATAGAAGAATCCGGCACATCTAAGGGTTCGTTTTATCATTATTTTGCGGGAAAGGATGCGCTTTTGAGTTCGCTTTCCTATATGTTCGACGAAAAATATGACGAACTCTGTGAAACCATTGATCCCGATATGAATAGCTTCGACAAGCTGGTATACTTAAACCGCGAATTGTTCCTTATGATTGAGAACAGTATTTCCTTAGATCTCCTTGCCAAGCTTTACTCTTCACAGCTGATCACTAAAGCAGAAAAGCATCTTCTCGACCACAACCGTATATATTATAAACTTCTTCGTAATATTTTCTCTCAAGGTCAGGATAGGGGAGAGATTACGAAGGATTTGTCTGTGAACGAGCTTGTCAAAGTGTACGCGATGCTTGAGAGAGCGTTTCTGTATGACTGGTGTCTTTCCAACGGAGACTATTCGCTGACGAAATATGCATCACAGATGTTGCCTGTTTTTTTAGAAAAATTTAAGATTTAATTTTATTAATAATTTTGATTTTGATTTTAGTACATATAAAAAACGGCATAAACACTGATGAAATCACAAATACTTGATAACGAGGTATAGACTATAGTCTATACCTCGTTCTGTGTTGCGTTCTAATATTTTGTATGGTATTATACTAAAAAAACGAACGAGAGGATTGGTTTTTGTGAACAGTCAGACAATTCAGATTTTAATTGCTATGGTTATCTATATGACGGTAGTAGTAGCGATTGGTGTTGTATATGCAGTGAAGGCAAATGCAAACTCCGAAAACTACTATCTTGGTGGTCGTTCTCTTGGCCCGTGGGTGACGGCAATGAGCGCAGAGGCATCGGATATGAGCGGATGGCTTCTGATGGGGTTGCCGGGAGTGGCGTATTGGTGTGGTCTCGCGGATGCGGCGTGGACGGCAATAGGTCTTGCGATCGGCACCTACCTCAATTGGTTGATAGTGTCAAAAAGACTCCGCAGATACAGTGTCCGCGCAAATAATTCTATTACTCTTCCTGATTTTTTCTCAAACAGATTTCGCGAAAATAAGAAGGTTATTTTGACTCTGTCGGCAGCTTTCATCCTTATATTTTTCACGGTATATGCAGCAAGTTGCTTTGTAACCTGCGGTAAGCTTTTTGCCACCTTGTTTGGCCTTCCTTACTTACAAATGATGCTTTTGGGAGCGGCTTTTGTTCTCATTTACACTATCCTTGGCGGTTTCCTCGCCGAGAGTGCATCCGACTTTATGCAGAGCATTGTGATGATTGTATCTTTAGCGGTTATTGTTGCAATCAGTACGGTAAGAGCAGGCGGTATAGGGCAGGTAATTGAAAATGCAAGAGAGATTCCCGGATTCCTGGAATTCTTTGGCTTGGCTACACCCGTTGTTAATGACGGGGTACAGACTGTCGTAAACGGCGCTCCCGTATTTGGCGATAAAGCACCCTATGGAATACTCACCATCTGTTCAATGCTCGCATGGGGACTTGGCTATTTCGGTATGCCACAGGTTCTCCTGCGATTTATGGCTATCCGCAACGAAGATGAACTTCCCCGTTCCAGAAGGATTGCAATGGTCTGGGTGATAATTTCATTGGCGGTTGCCGTGTTTATTGGTATCGTAGGCAGACAGCTGTTTCCGACAGCCCACCTCACCAAATCTTCTGCCGAGAATATTTTCATCACCCTGGCGATAAATTCACTTCCGGCGTTACTCGCGGGATTTGTTATGGCGGGAATTTTAGCGGCAACAATCAGCTCTTCCGATTCATATCTTCTCATTGCCACCTCTGCTTTTGCAAAGAACATTTTTCAGGGCGTATTCAAAAGGAATGCAACAGACAAACAGGTAATGTTTATTTCCAGAATCACTCTCCTTGTTATCACTGCGATTGCCATAGTTATCGCTCTGGATGAAAACAGCGTTATATTTACAATTGTATCCTTCGCGTGGGCGGGCTTTGGCGCTACTTTTGGACCCCTGATGCTGTTTTCGCTGTTTTGGAAAAGGATCACAAGAGCCGGAGCGATTGCAGGTATGACAGGCGGTGCCGGTATGGTGTTTCTGTGGAAGCTTGCTATCAGTAAACTTGGCGGAATGTTTGCTGTTTATGAGCTTCTTCCCGCATTTGTATTTTCTGCAATTCTTATTGTGACGGTATCTCTGCTTACAAAAGCACCTTCCAAGGAAATTCAGGAAGATTTTGAATGTGTCGCACAAGGCACAACCATATAAAATACAATTTATCTCAGAAGCGGCT
>JAZOWA010000013.1:0-16578 GCA_045659025.1 Clostridia bacterium | reverse complement strand
CTATTCTCGGAAAGGTCCTTGTCATTGAGCAAGAAGCCAATTACTTTAGCACCTGCAAATTCAAGAGACTCTATTGCATGTGTAATACTGGGGTGTGCGGTAAATTTATTACGCACTACCAATATAGTGCCATGAACATATTTTGAAAGAATTGCAGCATCACTTACAATATTAACAGGTGGCGTATCCATAAGAATATAATCATATTTCTCTGATGCCCAGTTAAGAAGTTCACCCATTTTATCGCTGGCAAGAAGTTCTGCAGCGTTGGGAGGAATGGGGCCCGAAGGAATACAATCTACACCGGATTCAGTGCTCTGAACACATTCATCAAAAGAGATGAACCCACAAAGAGCAGAAGAAAGACCATTTTCCCTCTGAATACCAAGGAACTTATGGATGGTAGGCTTACGAAGGTCAGCGTCAATCAAGAGAACCTTTGCGTTCATCTGCGCAATCGAAAGTGCAAGATTAACACTTGTGGTTGACTTGCCTTCACCTGCAACGGATGAAGTAACGATAAGTTTCTTGCAACCTTCTATAGAGCTGGTGGCAAACATGATATTTGTTCTCACTGTCTTAAAGGCTTCTTTAACTTCGAAGGAAATGTTGCCTTTGTAAAAATCATCAACATATTTCTCCCTGTCTGCATTCTGAACTTTCTTTTCAAGCATATTAAAAATTTTCATGTTCTATCAGCTCCTTTCTGATAAGATAGTGGGAATAACTCCCAAAACAGGAACGCCGTATCTATCAGCAATTTCTGCTTCACCGCGAACTGTAACATCAAAAACAAGAAGGAAAATTATAATCAATATAGAAAGCAATGCGCCGATTACTCCTCCCACCATCGTATTGCGGGGAATATTGGGAGAAGAAGGCACTTTCGGAACAGCAGCTGAATCAATAACCGTAGCAGAACCCGCCTTAACAATTCTGATAGCCGCATCAGCGTTATTAAGAATAGAGTTGAGGATAATAGCTGCATGTCTGGCGTTATCGTTCTCAACCTTAACCTGAAGGATTTCTGTATTATTAAGAGAGGTGATCTTGAGCATTTCCTTTATCTGGTATGCAGAATAACCAAGATTGATATCAGATGCAACGATGTCTGTGAATGTATCGCTCTTTAAAATCTCTATGTAGGTATTAACCAGAATACGTGAAGCGTTGATTTCACCAAGTGCCACATCAGTTGTAACCTTTTCCTCAACGTTTCTTACATAAAGAGTACCTGTAGCAGTATATTTAGGGGTCACAAAGTATGCACTGTAGCCATACGCAATAATTGATGCGATCGCCACAAATGCTACTATCAACCATTTCCTACACCAGAGAAGGCCGAGTATTTCCGCAAACTTGATCTCTCTTTCCAAAACAAAAGCACCACCATTTCTAAAAAATTAAATATTACCGTGATGATTATACCACAAGACGCTTGAAATGTAAAGGGTTATTTTTGCTTAAATATAGATTTTTATTGGTCTTAGTTAAAATGTAAATATGTGTTGCAAAATCATAATTTATATCGTATAATTAACATAATTAACTAACAATTTATGTATTGAAAGGAATGATATACTCATGAACGTACTCGCAATCGGATGTCATCCTGATGATATTGAGTGTCAGTGTGCCGGCACTTTGGCAAAGTGTGTAGCTCGTGGCGATAAGGTCACCGTTTGTCACGTTGCCAACGGCAATCTCGGTCACGAAATCATCCCCTCTGACGAACTCCGTATCATGCGTCGTGATGAAGCAAGAAATGCCGGTAAACTCGCAGGCATTGAAGTGGTTACCTGTGATATTGGGGATTTGCTTGTGTATGGCGAGCAGAAAGAACAGATTGACAAGGTGGTTGATATCATCCGCACCGCTCAGCCTGATTTCATAATCACCCACGATCCCGAAGATTATATGCCCGACCACGTTGCAGTAAGCAAGTTGGTGTTTGCTGCATCCTTTGCCGCAAGTGTACCCCAGTATAAAACAAATGTTGATAAGGTTGCCAAGGTTACACCCATCTTCTATATGGACAACTTCGCAGGAATTAACTTCCTCCCCACCGAGTATGTAGATATCACCGATTTCGTGGATCTCAAGATGGAAATGCTCGAGTGTCATGTGAGTCAGCTCAAATGGATGAGAGATCACGACCACATCGATTTTGCAGAACTTATCAAATCGGTCGCAAGATTCCGTGGCATTCAGTCAAATTGCCAGTATGCCGAAGCATTCAAACAGTGCTATGCATACCCTAAGGTGACTACAAAGAGAATGTTGCCTTAACACTGACCAAATTAAATATTTAATATATTAGGAGGATACTAGTATGGATTTTTTATCTACCGTAAAAGGCTCACTTCTTGAGGATTTTTATCCCAAGGGTTGGGACATGGCAAAAATTGACGCCTGCTGTGATATGGGCGTTAAGAGAGAGGCTTTCTGGAACAAGGACTTCCAGCCTATCGAGTGTGATAACATCAATGATTTCGATACCTTTATGGGTCACGAAATCGCTATGCAGATCAAACTTGCAAAAGATGAAGGCAAGAAACTTGCAATGATTCTCCCTGTTGGACCTATGGGTATGTACAAATGGGCTGTTTACTTCCTCACCAACTGGAAAGTAAAATGTGACCACGTTTACACTTTCAATATGGACGAATGGGCTGATTCCGAAGGCAAAACCCTTCCTTCCGATAATCCCGCTTCCTTCGAGTACAGTATGAAGCAGGCATTCTTCAACCCCCTCGGCGAATATACTATCCCCGAATCACAGCGCAACTTCGCTACATTCGAGAATCTCCCCACATATCCCGAGAAGATTAAAAAGCTCAAAGATGAAGGTGCAAAACTCGTTCTTGTATTCGGTATCGGCAGAATGTGCCACATTGCTTTCTGGGAGCCCCAGTTTGCAGAGGATTATGCTTCTGTTGAAGAATGGAAGAGTGCTTGCTACCGTATCGGTGCAAAACTCCATCCCCTTACAATCGAGCAGAACGCATTGACAAGCTTCAAGAGCAGAACTACCTTGGTTCCTTGCCGTGCTAATACAATCGGCCCCGGATTGTTCTTGCAGGCAGACTACATAATCGGTGGTGCCGATGGTACTCTCGGTCGCGGTATGGGTTGGCAGGGAATGAGCTTCCTCACAACTCTCCACTATGGCCCTGATATGAACATCACCTCAACCTTTATGCCTACCCTTCCCGGTAAGCTTTTCTACCTCAAAGAGTTGGCTGGTCCGTTGGTTGCTGAGTGTAACTAATTTATCAAGCATATTTTGCAAAACAAACCCCCGAAGCAAGCGCTTCGGGGGTTTTATTATCTTAATTATTTGACAGGTATAGTCAATATCTGGCCCACATAGATAAGATCGGGATTTCTGATAATATTTCGGTTAGCATTGAATATTTCGCGCCATCTGTTGGCAGCGCCAAGTCTGGCCTTTGCAATCTTCCACAAGGTATCACCATAGACAACTGTGTGTGTTGTCTCCTCTGCTTTTACAGCGAACTCGGATATATCAGTTGAGAGAATATCACGGGGACGGCTACCGATATATCTGTATATGGGATAATTCATAGTAGCAGTGTCATGAGTGATAAGTTCTGACTGAAGGATTGTGGCTTCGTAACCGAGGGTATCGGCCACATCAGGCTCCATAAACATTGCAATAATATTGCTTTCCACCTGATCCATGGGGATTACGTATGCACCTGCAGGGAAATTAACGGGACCGTTGGGGCGAAGTTCTGCAAGATCACCCTTGGGTTTCTCTTTATAAATATAATCTCCGCCATAGTAATACTGCTGCACATAAGCAGTAGAGCCGGCAGGCAATTCATAATAATCAAAACCATTAGCATCAAAAACATGAAGTATCTCACTGATGTTTTCTGCATCTTTAGAGATTACATAAGCTGTAGGACGTGTTCTCTCGCGGATTACAGTATCGTGCAACCACAATGTGGCTTTGGATTCTTTAACAGGGCTCACACCATCAAGAGCGTATCTGGTACGTTTAAGAGCTGTGGGTGATCTGAGTTCACCTGAAGTTCCCTGATGCAAAACCACCGTATCCTCATCACCATAAACACCACCCTTTGCCACTACATCTGCACGGGCATCAGAAACTGCTTTGCGGATTTCGTCGGAGCGGGCAATAGAAGTATTGATGATTTCATGAGCTGCGCTCTGCTGAGAATATATACGACGTACAAAGTTCTGTGAGCCTGCAGAAATACCTCTGGTCTCAACAAGAATAGAGATGGAGTTATACAAGCCATAATACGCACGGCCGATAGCGTTATTAGATGTTACACCGTAGTGATATACCCTGAGACCAGTCTCCAACAGATTGTTTTGAACTTTATCAACCAAATCAGTGGCGAGTACGTTGACTTCATTGCTGATATTAAGGCTGGTAGCAGGTGAAATCTGTATATCATCTGCACTGTGCATATATCCGTTTACCACGCTGCTGTAATTGAATTCGTGACCGTCAATTACAACCTCAGGCATAAAGCAACGAAATGCCTTATGCAGATACGCAATCTCAGGAGCTTTTGCCCTCATATGGTCACGATTCATATCAACCATATCATAGTTAGTACGAGTGAAAAGATACGCACCATCCACATTGATTCTGGGAATAACGATTATATTGGCATTTGCAAGGACCTCATCACCATAGGCACCGGTCAAATCATTAATGATTGCCAAGGCACCCTCACCTGATGCGGGCTCGTTGGAGTGAATCTGTGACTGAATCCAGATGTTAATTTTACCATTGGCAAGCACGAGTGTGCCTGCTTCTTCCAAAGTCTTGGCAGAAGACAAATCTGTAGTGGTAAATACCGCCAAAGGAATCTCATAATTATACGCAGGTGAATTGCCGATATTATACACATACATCTTGGTAGATGCTTCATCTTTTGCCTTGATATATGCCATCATTTCATCCTGGGAAGTGAATTCGTGTTCTCCCCTTTCGTTTGTAAAGAAAGGTGTGGGGTATGTGGTGGGGCAATCACGGAGGTCCTCATTAGAAAACTTCTCAGTAATTTCATCAGACCACATATAGATTATATCATTGCCCTCATCATAAAATCCCTCGGGAGCATTTGCAAGGTGCTCGGCAGAGGGCTCGAAGCCCTTGTATGTCATTTTGCTTGTGAGGACATCCAATTTCTTTGTGCCTGCCGCAATATCCTCGGCAGTAACACAGAAGATTTTGCACACGTTATAATAGCCATTGCCTCTTGCCCAATATGTATATGTACCAGGCTCTGTTATAGAATATGTGCCATCCTCTAACGCAGGAACAGGATTGAGCTTCTCCACATAATAAACGCCATGCTCTATGGGATAGTCTTTATACACACTTATAGTTAACTCTTCACTTGCAACACCTTCGGGATATACGAAATCGAGTTTCGCCCCTCCCTCAGCAAATGCAACAGAAAACGCAGTAAGCAATATCAATGCCACTGCAAGAGCTGATATTTTGAAAAGAATACCTTTTGTGCTTTTCATCACACGTCCCTCCTTATATCTAATATGGATAATTATCTTTTGATTTTCTTGGTAGTGGTCTTATCAAACTCGGTATCTCTGAATTTGATACGGTTAATCTTCTTGTACTTAGGCAAAGTCTCGTTGATGAGCGCAATCCCCTCTTCAATACCAGTCTTATCCTCAGCAAAAATCTCGGCAGCGATAAGATCGTCTTCGCCATATACAACAACTTCCACTACATTCTCAATATTGGATATGAGAACTTCCAGTTCCTCGGGCGAAACGTTCTTACCGTTATTGAGGATAATGAGGTTCTTCTTTCTGCCGTTGATGTAGAGGAATCCGTCATCATCAAAGTAGCCAAGGTCACCTGTTCTGAACCATTCGCCATCAAAAGTAGCGGCAGATGCCTCGGGATCTTTGTAGTAACCAAGCATCACGATATCGCCTCTTACACAAATCTCGCCGTCAATAATCTTAACTTCGCAACCTTTGAGAACTTTACCGATTGTGCCTACCTTCCAATCGTAAGTAGCATTAACCGATACAATCGGTGAGCACTCACTGATACCATAGCCGTTAAGTACGATAAAGCCAAGGTCTATAAGGCCCTGAATAACCGCGGGATTAGCAACAGCACCGCCGGTAACAAGCAACTGCAAATTGCCGCCGAAAGGCTCACGAATCTGCTTGAAAAGGATATGTCTGATATCAATACCCACTTTCAAAAGAGCTTTATTGAGAGCAATCACCATATTGATAAGCTTACGCTTACCAGATTTATCGATACCCTTGTTAATCTTCTTATAAATTGCCTCAAGCATCATAGGAACTGCAAGGAAGTGGAAAGGTCTTGCAATACCAAAATCCTTGAACAAGTCTTTCAAACTGTTGTTTATAAACACGGTAACACCCTGCACCAACGCCGCAACCACACAAGCAGTAAATGCAAAGGAATGGTGGAGAGGCAATGCAGTAAGGTTACTGCCGAGAAGGTCTGCAAACTCACAGGCATCTACAGCATCAACCGTGATACCCTTCTGGCAGAGCATAACACCCTTGGGTTTGCCTGTTGTACCAGAAGTATAGATTATAGTACAAAGCTTCTCTATGTCAATCTCGCACTCGGTGAAGGACTTCTCTCCCGCCCGGATAAGTTCCTTACCTTTAGCATGACACTCGGGGTAGTCTTTGAGGTTAATGCAAAGTTTACCCTCTGCCATAGCAGCTGCTTCGGAATATTTATCAGAATGGATAAATGCCACAGAATCACTTCTGTCTATAATCTCGCAAATATCAGCAGGTTTAAGCTCTTTATCAACGGGAACGATTACTCCGCCACCGCAAACCACTGCGAAATATGAAACAATCCACTCATAACTGTTCTCGCCAACAAGTGAAACGTGCTTATCTTTTAATCCTACGCTATACAGATATGTACCAAAGGCCTCAACGTCTGCTTTGAACTGTGAGTATGTGACCTCTGTAACCTCATTACCTGTCTTGTAACGGAACGCAACCTTATCTTTATAAGTTGCATCAATGTAGCTCAAAAGCTCATTAAGACTCTTAAGCTGGGGAAATGTCTTGCCGAGTTTCTTTGTCTTTGCCATAACGATTCTCCTATATAATAAAATTTTACAGTAAGTTCTTTCTGAGCTCTTCTGCAGAAGCGGGATGCAAACAACCGGGGGCTACATCAAATACGGTCTTGCAACCTCTTACCCCCTCTTCATACATACGCCAGATTCCTCTTGCGTAAGCGGTGATTACACTTGAAGTGAATTCGGGATTGGAATCAAGAGTAATTTTATATTCAATCACGTGTTTATTCACACCATCAAATCCTGTAACACCTGTGCGGAACACCATACCACCGTGAGGAATACCACTGTGATTTGCTCTGAGTTCATCCAAGGATATAAAGTGAACAGTAGTATCATAATCTGCAAAGTAATTGGGCATTGTGACTATTTCGCGTTCAATAGCATTAAGGTCTGCACCTTCTTTTGCCACAACGAAGCACTCTCTTTTATGCTTTTGTCTAGTGGTGAGTTCAGGGTTCTCCCCTGCTCTTACAGCAGCCACCGCCTCATCAACGGGAATGGTATACTGCCTTGCATCAAGAACGCCTTCAATGCGACGAATTGCATCGGAGTGACCCTGACTTACACCCTTGCCCCAGAAAGTATAAGTATTACCACGGGGAAGAATCGCCTCGGAAATAGCGCGGTTGATGGAAAACATGCCAGGATCCCAACCTGAAGAAATCAGGCTGATTTTGTCTCCTTCACGGCTTGCTTTATCTACGTTGGCAAAATGCTCAGGAATCTTTGCATGAGTATCAAAACTATCTATAACATTAAAGTACTTCGCAAGTTCGGGTGTCTGCACGGGCAAATCGTTTGCACTACCACCGCAGAGAATCATAACATCAATATCGTCTTTCATTTCCTGCACTTTATCCATATGATATACAGGAACATTCGTATGGGGTTTAACACTTGAAGGGTCTCTTCTGGTGAAGATCGCCACAAGCTCCATATCGTCACATACGGAAACAGCACTTTCTATACCTTTGCCAAGGTTTCCATAACCTGAAATCGCAATTCTAATCTTCATTATATTCACCTCTTGACGGGATCTCCCATCGTATTTTTATACCCATAAATTATACAATAAAATCTCATTTTTGTCAACAATTTGGCATACCACTTTCAGAATGTTTACACCCTATTCTCTGCCATTTTTACAGTAAAAATACAAAAGACTTTTGCCACACTGAATGTGCAACAAAAGTCTTTACCGTTATATTAAGCCTCGACGTCTACCATTGTTCTCAATTTATCGGCAGCTTTATATGCTCTTTCAAGGAAATCATAAGATGACATCCCCTCATAAACAGGGCACCAATCTCTGAACACCTCAAGCATAAGACTGCCTTCAAATCCCGATTCTTTTATCTGACGGGCAAATTTATCAAAATCAATTTTACCATCAAAGGGAATCATGTGGTCATCCTGATTATAGATGCCGTGATTATCGTGGATATGTGTGCATATCAGTCTGTCACCAAAGATGGGCATATATTCTCTGCCCGGAGTAAAACAGGACTCGTGACCGCAATCCCAGCAGAATCCTACATTACTGTCTGCATCATGATATTCAAGTGACCAGGAAAGGTTAGCAAGTTTGCGCTGATTTTCAAAAGCAACAGTAACATTATTCTTATCTGCATATTCGATTATATCTTCGAATCTTCCCATACCCAGTTCATTCATCTTGGGAGCATTTACACCTGAGGAAAGATGAACAACAATAATGGGAGCGCCTGAGATAACACACTTATCAACGCAGTCTTTGAGCTGATCTATCATCACTTTGCTCTCTTCGTTATCAAACCACATATTGTTGATACCCTTAAAGGGTGCATGCACTGTCTCATATTTAATGCCGTAAGGAGCAAGAACTTCTGCAAGTTTGTAATGATTTTCTTTAGTCATTGTCTCGGTGAATGTGGTATCGAAACCGAGTTCTGAGAGTATCTTTGCCCGCTCTTCAAAAGTGATATCTGCTACGCAGTTAAAGTTAATACCGATTTCTCGCATTGTTTTACCTCCAAACATTTATCTCTTTTCCGCCTCTGCCTTTGAATAGATACAACCGCAGTAATTCTGTCTGTAAAGATTGTACTCCGCAGAAAGCAAGCAAGACCTTTTGTACCCGTCACACTTCTTGAAATCAGAGACGAGATATTTTACGCCATACTTTTCTCCAAGTTCCTCGCCTATTTCGTTTAGCCAATCCGCTCTTTTATGAGGACTTACCGACAAAGTGGTGGTCACATATTCAAACCCGTTCTCTGCCGCATAAGATATAGTATTCTCAAGACGCAACCGATAGCATTCTCTGCATCTCTCACCGCCTTCGGGTATATCCTCCAAGCCCTTTGCCATTTCCTCAAAGGGTGTGACATCATATCGGGGTGACACAATCTCTATATCCCCCACCCCCATCTGCGGAAGCAATTTCTTGAGTTCGTCCAGACGGAAATAATACTCCTCTGCAGGAGAAATATTGGGATTATAAAAATATATGGTGAGATCAAAAAACTCATCCAGAATCTCCAACACCGCCGTAGAGCACGGAGCACAACAAACATGCAACAGTAAAGACGGGCGGGCACCCGAAAGTTTAATGCTTTCAAGTGCCCTGTCCATAATAATCTTATAATTGCTTTTCATCACCATTAGATAATACCCTGTGCCATCATTGCATCAGCAACTTTAAGGAAACCAGCGATATTAGCACCTGCAATGAGGTTGCCTTCCATACCGTATTCCTTAGCAGCGCTGCTTGCGGCATTATAGATATTAACCATAATTCTGTGGAGTTTCTCGTCAACTTCTTCAGCAGTCCAAGCGAGACGTTCGCTGTTCTGGCTCATCTCGAGGGCAGATACAGCAACACCACCTGCGTTAACCGCTTTGGAAGGAGCAACTACAACGCCATTTGCACGGAGGTACTCAACTGCTTCGTTAGTGGTGGGCATATTAGAAACCTCTATGTAGTACTTAACGCCATTGGCAACGATCTTCTTAGCATCTTCAATTCTTACCTCGTTCTGTGTAGCGCAAGGCATAATAACATCCGCCTTAACACCCCAGGGCTTTTCACCGGGGAAGAATTCTGCACCAAATTTATCTGCATAGTCCTGAACCTTATCACGACCGGATGCACGCATCTCAAGCATATATGCAGCTTTTTCAGATGTTACACCATCTTTGTCATAAATATAACCATCGGGACCGGAAATTGTAAGTACCTTGCCACCGAGCTCGTTAATTTTAAGAACAGCGCCCCACGCAACGTTACCGAAACCAGATACTGCAAAGGTCTTGCCCTTGATATCCTCGCCGTAACCCTTGAGAACTTCGTCACAGAAATATACTGCGCCGAAACCAGTCGCTTCGGGACGGATAAGGCTACCACCGTAGGAAATGCCTTTACCTGTGAGGACAGCATTCTCAAAGTTGTTGCAGATTCTTTTGTACTGACCAAAAAGGTAACCAATCTCTCTTGCGCCTACACCGATATCACCGGCAGGAACGTCAATGTGAGAACCAATATGGCGGGAAAGTTCTGTCATAAAACTCTGGCAGAATCTCATAACCTCACCATCGCTCTTACCACGGGGGTCAAAGTCACTACCACCCTTACCGCCGCCAATAGGGAGACCAGTAAGAGAGTTTTTGAATATCTGTTCAAAACCAAGGAATTTAATAATACCAAGATATACAGAAGGATGGAAACGAAGTCCGCCCTTGTAAGGACCAATAGCACTATTGAACTGTACACGGAATCCTCTGTTAACGTGAGTTACACCTTTATCATCAGTCCAGGGAACACGGAAAGTAATCATTCTCTCGGGTTCAACAAGTCTTTCCATAAGGCTTGCTGCCTCATACTCGGGATGCTTCTCGATAACAGGTTCCAAAGACTCGAAAACCTCTTCTACAGTCTGCAAAAATTCGGGCTCGTTCTTATCTCTTGCCTGAACCTGCTCAAATACTCTTTTAAGATAAGCATTTGTAATAGCCATTATATATTCCTCCAATCAAAAATTCTTTACAGTAAATTATACTACCGACATATTAAATATGCAAGATTTTTTTGAAAGAAATTGCAAATTTTTCACAAAACTCACTTCAGAATCTTTTTAAGATACAATCCGGTATAAGACTTTTTATCCCTTGAAACCTCCTCAGGAGTACCGCAACAGACGATTGTGCCTCCGCCGTTGCCACCCTCGGGGCCTAAATCAATTATGAAATCCGACACCTTGATAACATCCAAATTATGTTCAATTACGATTACTGTATTACCTGAATCAACCAGGACATTCAAAACATCGATTAGTTTGTGTACATCCGCAATATGAAGACCCGTGGTGGGTTCGTCAAGAATATAAAGAGTCTTGCCCGTGCTACGTCTTGAAAGTTCTGTGGCAAGTTTCACCCTCTGGGCCTCACCACCCGACAAGGTGGTAGAGGATTGGCCTATCTTGATATATCCTAAACCTACGGAAAGAAGAGTCTCAAGTTTGCGTTTGATTTTGGGATGGTTTTTGAAAAATTCAACACCTTCCTCAACGGTCATTTCAAGCACATCATAGATATTCTTGCCCTTGTATTTAACCTCAAGAGTTTCACGATTATAGCGCTTACCACCGCAAACCTCGCAAGGCACATATACATCAGGAAGGAAGTTCATCTCAATCTTTATCATACCATCACCGGCACATGCCTCGCATCTGCCGCCGCTGACATTAAAACTGAATCTGCCTGCTCTGTATCCGCGGATTTTTGCTTCGTTGGTGCTGGCAAACACATCACGGATATCTGTGAAAAGACCCGTATATGTGGCGGGATTGGAACGAGGTGTTCTGCCTATAGGTGATTGGTCAATATTGATCACCTTATCAAGATGTTCAATACCCTCTATACATTTATGAGCGCCCGCCTTGGTCTTTGCGTGATTGAGTTTTGCAGCGAGTTTCTTATAAAGAATTTCATTTACAAGGGATGACTTACCCGAGCCCGATACACCGGTTACGGAAACGAACTTGCCAAGGGGGAATTTTACATCAATATTTTTAAGATTATTCTCAGATGCGCCCTCCACCGTAAGCCATTGGCCATTGCCCGCTCTGCGAGTGGCGGGGACTTCAATCTTCTTGGCGCCACTGAGGTACTGACCCGTGATACTGTCTTTACATTTTTTAATGTCTTCAACCGTACCCTCGGCAACAATATGACCGCCATGCACACCTGCACCAGGGCCGATATCTATAATATGGTCGGCGGCATACATGGTGTCTTCATCATGCTCTACCACAATCAAAGTGTTACCCAAATCACGAAGGCTCTTGAGAGTCTTGAGAAGCATATCGTTATCCCTCTGATGAAGTCCTATGCTGGGTTCATCAAGAATATACATTACTCCCATAAGGCTTGATCCGATTTGTGTAGCAAGACGTATTCTCTGTGCTTCACCGCCAGAAAGTGTACCTGCACTTCTTGACAAAGTGAGATAATCAAGGCCTACATCTACAAGAAAGCCAAGACGAGTATTGAGTTCTTTAAGAACCTGCTCGGCGATTTTTGCTTCCTTTGGCGACAGAGTGAGCTTTGCAAAGAAATCTCTTGCTTCTCTTATGCAGAGTTCTGTAACTTCGTAGATATTCTTATCCCCTACTGTAACAGACAGACTGACGGGTTTCAATCTCTTACCCTTACATACGGGACAGGGTTTATTGCCCATAAGTGCCTCAATCTCTGCTCTCATATACGCAGAGAAGGATTCCTTATGACGACGTTCAAGATTACTGATAAGGCCCTCAAAAGGTTGATAAACCACACGATTCTTATACACGAATTTCAAAGGTTCACCAGTACCATAGAGAATCTTATCCAATATACCATCAGGGAGTTCATCTATAGGTGTGGTGAGGGAAAATCCATAGTGGGCTGAAAGGGTGTCGAACCACGCTCTTGAATAGGATGTTTCCTCTGCAACATTATTCCATCCGCAAACATTGAAACCGCCTTCTAAAATGGATTTTGAGGTATCCTCAAGTATCATATCGGGATCAATCTCCATCAAAGTACCAAGTCCATCACAATGAGGGCATGCGCCAAAGGGAGAGTTAAAGGAAAACATACGGGGAGAAAGTTCCTCCATACTGATACCGCAATCCTTACAAGCATAGTTACGGCTGAAGGTCATCTCTTCTCCGCCTATCACATCCACCACCGCAAGACCGTCACCCAAATTGAGAGCAGTCTCAAAGGAGTCGGTAAGGCGGGATAATATGCTGCTCTTTACTACAAGGCGATCTATTACAATTTCAATAGTGTGACGATGGGTCTTGGCAAGCTTGATATCTTCCTGAAGTTCTACTATATTGCCATCGACACGGACACGGACATATCCGTTCTTGCGGGCATCTTCAAACACCTTGGTATGCTCACCCTTCTTATCACGGATTACGGGTGCCAGCACCTGAATCTTGGTGCCCTCGGGAAACGACATAACCTGATCTACGATTTCATCAATAGTCTGCTGATTGATTTTCTTGCCGCATTGGGGACAATGTGGCACACCTACTCTTGCATACAAAAGTCGCAGATAGTCATAAACCTCGGTAACCGTACCAACGGTAGAACGGGGATTGCGGGAGGTGGTCTTCTGCTCTATGCTGATAGCGGGAGAAAGACCTTCTATATAGTCCACATCAGGCTTATGCATATTACCAAGGAACTGACGGGCATAAGATGACAGAGATTCCACATATCTTCTCTGGCCCTCGGAGTAAAGAGTGTCAAATGCCAATGATGATTTACCCGATCCCGAAAGGCCTGTAACAACAACGAACTTATCCCTGGGGATAGTAACATCAATATTTTTAAGATTGTGCTCTCTTGCGCCTTTGATAAAAATGTTTTCTTTTCTCACACTATCACCTACTTTCTTCTTTTGAGTAATTCTATTTCATCACGATACTTTGCCGCCTGCTCGAACTCAAGACGCAATGACGCTTCATTCATAAGGGCTGTGAGGGCAAGTATCCTCTCCTCTTTACTGAGAATGCCACCGTCATTGGTAGCAGGAGCTTTATCGGAATCCGCGAGCTGATATGTCTGTATAATATCGTGGATATCCTTCACAATTGAACGGGGAGTGATGTTATGCTCCTCATTATACTTCATCTGTATCTCACGGCGACGATTAGTCTCGTCTATGGCTCTCTGCATTGAGCCGGTAATGGTGTCGGCATACATGATAACCCTGCCGTCAACATTACGAGCGGCTCTGCCGATTGTCTGTATTAAAGAGGTCTCACTACGTAAGAAGCCTTCCTTATCCGCATCCAAAATTGCAATCAACGACACCTCAGGGATATCAAGGCCCTCACGGAGAAGGTTGATGCCAATAAGCACATCAAACACACCAAGACGCAAATCACGGACAATCTCCATACGCTCTACCGTCTTGATATCCGAGTGGAGACATCTCGCTTTAATACCGGCATTTTCAAGGTAAGTGGTAAGGCTCTCTGCCATCTTCTTGGTAAGAGTGGTAACGAGAACTCTGTTTCCCTTTTCTATAACTTCGTTAATCTCACCTACCAGGTCATCAATCTGGCCCTTGACGGGACGTACATCAATCTGCGGGTCAACAAGACCGGTAGGCCTGATAACCTGCTCGGCAAATGTAGAGGAGTGTTGCTTCTCATAATCCGCAGGAGTAGCGCTTACAAAGATAACCTGATTGATTTTATCTTCAAACTCTTCAAATTTAAGAGGTCTGTTATCAAAAGCAGAGGGAAGTCTGAATCCGTAATCAACAAGGGATTCTTTCCTCGAACGGTCACCTGCATACATTGCCCTCACCTGAGGAACGGTAACGTGGGACTCATCAATAACAAGCAGAAAATCATCAGGGAAGAAGTCCATCAAAGTAAAGGGCGGTGTGCCGGGCGCTCGTCCGCTGATAATACGCGAGTAGTTCTCAATACCCTGGCAGAATCCAATCTCCCTCATCATCTCTATATCATAGCTTGTCCTCTGAGCAAGACGTTGGGCTTCTAAAAGCTTATCCTCTTTTTTGAGTTCATCACATCTTTCGTACATCTCACGTTCGATTTCGGCGATTGCACGCTCCATTTTCTCGGCAGTGGTTACATAGTGGGATGCAGGAAAAACAGCGGTATAGGTGCGATAACAAATTATCTCGCCCGTTAAGACATCTATCTCGGAGATTCTCTCAATCTCATCACCGAAAAATTCCACACGGATTGCCTTTTCATTGGTGGCGGCAGGGAAAATCTCTACCACCTCTCCCCTTACCCTGAAGGTGCCACGGGTGAAGGCAAAATCGTTGCGGTTATACTGGATAGCCACGAGGCGTTTGAGGAGCTCGTCCCTATCCATCTCCATACCCACACGGAGGGATATGATGAGGTCGCGATAATCGTCAGGGTCACCGAGACCGTATATGCAGGACACACTCGCGACTATAATAACATCCCGTCTTTCAAGCAAAGAAGCAGTAGCACTATGGCGGAGTTTATCTATCTCGTCATTGATTGAAGCATCCTTTTCAATATAAGTATCGGTATGAGGGATATATGCCTCGGGCTGATAGTAATCGTAGTATGATACAAAATATTCAACGGCATTCTCGGGGAAGAATTCTTTGAACTCACTGCAAAGCTGAGCGGCAAGGGTCTTATTATGCGCAAGAACAAGAGTGGGTTTGTTCACTCTCTCGATGGTCTTGGCTATGGTAAAGGTCTTACCCGAACCTGTCACACCGAGAAGTGTCTGCCCTCTCTCGTTATTCTCTATTCCCTTTACAAGCTTATCAATGGCTTGTATCTGGTCGCCCATTGGCTCAAACTTTGAATGTACTTTGAACATACACACTCTCCCGATTACGTCTCAAACCATCTGTATAATCAGATGTTCTTCTCCATAGTAAGATGGACTATACCCTCTTCCAAATATTCATCAGATACAGTTTCAAACCCCATTTTCTCATAAAATCCTACCGCCTGTTTCTGGGCGTGAACACAAAGCTTTTTGCATTTGAAATGCTTTTTGATTTCATCAATGCTTTTAGTCATAAGCTCTTTTCCGATACCTCTGCCGTGGCACAAAGTAAGAACCCGACCTATTGTCACCGAATCTTCTCCGGTGGCAAACGCCCTCAGGTATGCCGTGACACGGCTATCATCAACAAAAAAGCAGTGCAGACTTTCCTTATCTTTATCATCAAGATCCTGACAAATAATATTCTGCTCAAGGAGAAAAACCTCTGCTCTTGATTTTATAATTTCATACAGTTCCTCTGTGGAAAGAGCCGAAAATGTCTTTGCGATAAAATCCATATTTACTCCCTCTGTCGGTTGGATTTGATACATACATAAACAATCATATCACAAAACGGGAAAACAGTCAATTTGGAATAAGAATTTTGACATAAAAAAGA
>JAZOWA010000012.1:0-16550 GCA_045659025.1 Clostridia bacterium | reverse complement strand
TGAGAGCCGTGGATCTCTTTAGTATGGAGCCATATATCCGTGGGTCTGGAAAGCTTGAGAGTGACGTAGTCATTCTGCTTGTTATTCTTGCCCACATAGATATCGTATCCGTCACTGCTTACAAAGTGAAGGGGGGTGGGGGTAGGCGCTTTCTTGCGACGGGAATCACCACGAATACGGATATATCCCTGCTCGGCAAGTTCGTCTCTTATCTGCCCTATCTCCTCACTTGACTCCGCCTTGGTGAGGGCTTCAACAACAGATTCCAAGTAGTCTATCTCCACAAGATTCTTATCCCTCTGCACCACCGTCTCGGTGTAGGCAGTCTTTTCCTTATTATACCTTGCATAGTATCTGGACGCATTCTCCGCAGGGGTGAGGTCATCTTTCAAGGGGATTGTTATCTGTCCCCCATCCTCATCATAGAAATTATCCAGAGTGGTCTGCTTATCACCCTTAGTTATATTATAGAGGTTTGCCATAATAAGGTCGCCGTAGATTCTGTATTTATCTCTCTTCTCCGCTTTGGCGATGGTCTCATTCTCAATCTGCAGTTTCTTGCGACAACGGTCAAGATTGATGTTGACAAGCTTCAATATATCGGAATACTTCTGCTTGAGGGATGATGCGGCGGCTTTGCCCGAATAAAACTTCTCCACCGCTTCACTCATAGAAGCATATTCCGCCTTCTTTACCATATCCTCGTACTGATTGATATCCACGGGAGAAAAGTCCACAAGGTCACCCGTCTGTCTGTTAATCAGGACTGTGGGAGAAAAGGATGCGGATTTTACTACATCAAAAAACTTCTCAAAGGTGTCGGCTACATTCGCCCTGACCTTCTCATCATCATTTGACATATCTGCCCTGCCGGTGGCGGCATACACAATCTCTCTGGCACTCAAAGGGCTTATACCCATAAAACCGCCTACGATAAGTCGGGATATATCACCCTCGCCCGAAAGAGATTCTGAAACTTCCGCAGATGATACTGCAAGAGGACTTATCTTGCCCTGAGAGGGGGGATTATCATACATAAGGCCAGGCAGTACCTGACGGACACTACTTACGGTGATATCCACGTGATAGATGCTATCTATTATCTTGCCCTTGGAATCTATAAGGATGATATTGGAGTGCTTGCCCATTATTTCTGCCACAAGGGTCTTGACAGACAAATCACCAAGTTCGTCTCGGCTTTCAATATCGATTTTGATTATTCTCTCAAAGGAGTGCTGATAAACCCTGGTCACTTTACCCGCAGACAGATGCTTACGCAAAAGCATACAGAACATAGGGGGTGAGGTGGGGTTTTCAGGTTTGGTATCGGTTATATGTACCCTGGGGAAAGAAGGGTTAGCACAAAGAAGGAGTTTATATGTAACTCCTCCTGAACGAATGCCCATTATTATCTCTCCACGTTCGGGCTGATATATCTTGTCCACCCGTCCGCCACAGAGGAGTTCATTTAACTCCACCGTGAGAGCACGAACGGAAATCGAATCCATTGCCATAGAATTTCTCCTTGAATTATGTCAAAAAGCGGACACGGGGTTGTGTCCGCAAAGTGAGTTATTTAATTGAGTATTTACCTTTAATCATAAATATACAGTTGGTAGTCGCCTTCACACCTCTGCCATCTGCAACGGGCACTATAAGGAGGTGGTTATCGGGCACCTGCCATCCGTCAGCAAGGTCTTTGCCTCCTGTGGTATCTGCAAGACCACCCTTCTCGGTGGCAATAACGGTGGCTTCACCTGATCTCAATATGAGCTCTGCTCCTGCTCCGCATATAATCTTCTTATCCTTGGCAAGCTCCAACACGGAGAATACGGAAGCTTCACCGTCTCCGCCAGTTGCGCCCGAGAGTTTCTCATCTATATAATCATATATAGAGGGGATAACGGTATCTTTGATATAAGAAAGAGTAACCACGGGGTCGCTCTCACTACCCGGCTGGGCATAAGAAATTGCTATGCCACCAAGCACAATTGAAATTGCCAGAATTATTGCGATTTTTCCTCTGTTCATAATTAAAGTCCTCCTGCAAGTGAATTACGTCTAATCCATAAGTCCTAAGCTTACGGAAACTGCTTCGTTTATCTTATCTATAGCCGAGTCATCTATATGACCGATTTTCTCTTTTAATCGTTTCTTATCAATGGTGCGGATCTGCTCAAGCAATACAACCGAATCCTTGCTGAGCCCGTATTCCTCACCCTTTATCTCTATATGAGTAGGCATCTTCGCCTTATTGATACGGCTGGTTATCGCCGCAACAATCACCGTGGGACTATACTTATTACCAATATCGTTCTGCACTACAAGCACAGGCCGTACTCCGCCTTGTTCACTCCCTACCACAGGACTTAAATCAGCATAAAATATATCGCCTCGTCTTACAACCACTTTTTAATCACACTCCAGAAGTTTCGCCTCGTAGCTTAACTGCTGTTGCTCATCTGCACTTACACAAAGTGTGGCAATGTCAAGATTGATCTCCGACATCTCTTCATATCCCCGACGGAGTTTGGATACAAGCTCTGCCTTCTTGCGCTCTTTGATATAAAGTCGCATGGCATCCCGTATGAACTCACTACGGTTTATGTTCTGTGAAGTGGCAAACTCATCTACTTCTGTCAATAAAGAATCAGGTACACTGATAAGTATCTTTTTTTGTCGTGACATCCTTATTCAAGCCCCCATTCGCATACATACTGATATACTACATTATACAAATCTTTTGACTTAAAGTCAAATGCAGTTTATACCAGATAGTCCGCTTTGGATTTGCCGTGTACTATGTAAACGTCGGGGACATACCTGCCTTTTTTAATCAAAAGTCAGAAGCTACGGTAGTTGTATTATTGACAGATACACGGCGTATTATAACAGATCTGAAATGATTTTTTTATTTACCTGATATGAGTTTTATGGCGGTGGGAATTGTCTCTATCACATCAGTGGGGATAAGACCGTATGTGCCCTTTTCCAATGATGCGATATCCGCAGAAAGAGAATGGATATATACCGCCGTCTCCACAGGGTTTTCTATACCCTGACCGATAAATGATGCGATAATACCCGTAAGCACATCTCCGCTACCACCGGTCGCCATACCGCTATTACCCAATAAATTGCATCTTACATCCCCGTCGGGTCGGGCTACAACGGTGCGCTCGGATTTAAGGACCACCGTGACACCCCACTTAGTCGCAAATTGTGATGCTACCTTGGATCTGTCTGCACAGATTTCCTCGGCAGATAATCCCGTCAACCTTGAAAACTCGCCTATATGGGGAGTTAAAATCACCTTTGATTTCGCCGTCTTTAGTATATCTATATTCCTGCTGAGTGCATTTAGACCATCTGCATCTATCACTATAGGGCATTCTATGCGGGGAAGTATGGTCTCAAGGATTTTATAAATATCATCACTTCGGGACAAACCGCAACCAAAAGCTACTACATCACTGGAAGATGCTTTATCTAGTATGGCATCTGCACTCGCCAAAGTTAGTGTGCCATCTGCATCATCTAAAGGATAGGTCATGACCTCGTGCAGAGAGATCTCAAATATGGGGTTAAGGGATTCACAGCATCCCAGGGTGATGAGACCGCCACCGCTACGAAGGGCTGCCTTTGATGCAAGTATCCCTGCACCTGTAAGTCCCTTAGACCCTGCCACAATAAAAATCCTGCCGCAATCTCCCTTGTGGATATCCTGCCTTCTCTCAGGCAAAGACGACCTTACAAGGTCGTAGGATATAACATCACTCTTATCCGTATCGGTAAGGGATATGGCCTGAGGGAGAATCTCTGCCCCTTTTATCTGCTTGGCAGACGCTACGGCAACTGCAAAACCGCCGTCATGGGATATGGTGACATCCACATTGCTTATACCCATTTTGCAAAGAAGGGATTTGATTTTATCCGAAAATTTGAAATAGGGTTTGCCATTATCTTCGTGGAGAAGGGATATATCCCTTAACGAGAAACCTCTTACTCCAGTGCCGATTGCCTTGGCAAAGGCTTCCTTGGCAGAAAATGCACCCGCCATGGACTCTGCCCTGCGCTTTGGCTTGAAGTCCGCCCTTTCCTCTTCAGTAAAGCAGGTATCAATGAATTTATCGGACACATCCTCAAATCTTGATATCTCTGCTATATCTATACCAATAAGCATAATCTGCTCCTTATTTAACCTTACTGGGAATATAAAGTCTGATATTCTCAAGCATTCTGTCACTAGGCTCAAAAATCAGCTTGATAGTCTGGCCGTCTTTGGAAAACACTGCGAAATATGCTCTGTCACTATCGGGAGTGGACGAAGCATCAATTACCCTTGTAAAATTGGCATTCTCCTCGGCAGAAAATTCCGCCTTGCCAGCGGGGGCAAGTATCTGAAAATCCTTTACCTTAACGGTGATGAGGCGGTCTCTCTTGGCACGGTTTCTTATGCGGTCAACATCTATCTCGCCGTTGGTGAGCATATATTCATACTCTATATTGAACATCTTGATAAGATAGTACGAACCCAGCACAATACCTACCGTAAGCAAGAAGGCGATATTGCCGTAAGCGGTGAAGAAAAACAAGCCGCATACAGACACGAGAAACGCCGCAAGAAGTGCTATGCCCGCTATGAGAAGGGACTCTTTGATTCCCTTTTTCTTAGTCACAATATATTCACAAAAAACATCCATTGTATACTATCCTCCGTATTTTTATCTATAACATAACCGAAAGCAGACATAATGCCATGATCGGCTATATGTCTGCTATATAAACTCGAATTAAATCTCTTTTGTTTTGGGGTTTACAATATCTCGCCATGCAAGGTCGCCTCTGTCAAGACCGTGGATAAGCACCTCGGCAGTAGCCACATTAGTAGCAAGGGGGATATTGTGAACATCACAAAGCCTCATAAGTGCCGACACGTCCGGCTCCTGAGGTTGTGATGACAAAGGGTCACGGAAAAAGAGCACAAGGTCAATCTCATTATAAGCGATACGCGCTCCTATCTGCTGATCGCCGCCCTGGGGGCCTGAAAGGAAACGATGTACCTTAAGCCCTGTGGCATCGGACACCAGACCTCCCGTGGTACCCGTAGCAAACAAATCGTGATTGGAAAGGATTGAGGTGTAGGCAATACAGAACTGCACCATGAGCTCCTTCTTCTTATCATGAGCAATAAGCGCTATATTCATTAAGAATCTTCCTTCCTGTTTGTTTAATTAAAGAGTTTACCATTTCCTTGAAAACAGACGTCTCAATTTAACAGAAAATCTGTCCTCATCTACCATATCCATAATCGGCACACGCTCTCCCGTGATTCTGCGGGCGATATTGCGATATGCCATGCCTGATACGGAATTGCGCATATCCACAACGCTCCTGCCTTTATCTGCCGTGATGATTATATTGACATCCTCGGGAATGACACCTATTACAGGTACGCACAGAGCGTCTATGGCATCATCCACATTCATGGTGTATCCATGCTTGACTAAATTGGGACGGATACGGTTAATCACGAATTTGATGTCCTCTATACCATTTTCATTTAGGAGATCAATGATTCTGTCAGCATCACGGATCGCCGCTTTCTCTGCAATGGTGACAACCACTGCTCTGTCAGCACCTGATACAGCATTCTTAAATCCCTGCTCAATACCCGCAGGGCAATCTATCAGAACATAGTCAGCATCTTTTCTAAGACGTTTGCACAGTTTCGCCATCTGCTCGCCGTTGATCGCGGTCTTATCGCAAGTCTGTGCCGCAGGGAGAAACCACAGTCCAGGATGGTTGGGGTCTTCTAAAAGTGCCTTGTCGTAAAGGGATTCATCACCTATAACATCCACAAGGTCATAGACAATACTGTCTTCAAGACCCAACACAACATCAAGATTGCGAAGACCTATATCGGTGTCTACAACGATGACCTTCTTACCAAGGGACGCAAGGGCTACTCCTAAATTAGCAGTGGTGGTACTCTTACCTACTCCACCTTTACCCGAGGTGATAACTATTGCCTCTCCCATATCATCGCTCCTTCCGATACAAATACTTCCACAAATATATACTACAATATATCTTATTGCTTGTCTATCTAATCAACACTTTTTTTACTTATTTGTAATGTTTTGGATGCCTCATCAAGGGAGAAGGGAATTCTTATTATAGAAATTATCCTTGTTTTTGACTGCATCCAGCTTAAAATATGCATCAAAAACATCCCTTGCAATCGGTGCCACCGCATTACCCGAACCTGCGTTTTCCACCACAACGGCAACTGCAATCTGAGGGTCTTTATAAGGGGCAAAGGCAACGAACACACCGTTTGCCACACCTCTTGATACCTGAGCAGAACCCGTCTTGGCACAAACCTCTATGGGATAGTTACCAAACACACTTGCCGCCGTACCGCCCTCCTGACATACTTTGCGCATGCCGAGGGAAACTGCGTTCTTGGTGGATTCCTTCATCTTGATAGTGCCAAGTATCTCCGGCTCACCAGAGACGGTTTCATCACCCGTCTGTCTGTCACGGACATTCTTGAGCAGACGGAGTTTATATCGGGTACCTCCATTGGCAATGGTGGCAGTATATCCAGCAAGTTGCAAAGGAGAAAACAGATTGAAAGACTGACCGATCGACATCTGCAAGGTATCTCCCGGGAACCATTGCTGGTCAAAGACCTTCTCCTTATACTGAGGGTTGGCAAGGGTACCCCTGGTCTCCCCTTCTATCTCTATACCCGTATACTCTCCAAGACCAATTTTCTTGCCGTAGGACACAAGCTTATTCACGCCCAGCATCCGTCCCACATCATAGAAAAAGAAGTTACAGGAATCCCTTATCGCCTCGGATACATTGACAGAACCGTGGGTCTTGCCCGTGTCGGAGTAAATCCAGCAGTTAAACTTCTGGCCATAGTATTCGTATACACCCTTATCGAGTACTCGAGTCTGGGGGGTGATTATCCCTTCTTCCAAAGCCGCAATAGACGTGAGCATCTTGAAGGTGGAACCCGGCTCATAAGCACCGCTTATAGCACGATTGAACATCGGCTTACGGGGGTCTTTATACAATTTTGAATAGTCTTCGTCAAAGGTCTTTAAGTTGAAAGTGGGATGGTTGGCAATAGCAAGAATCTCACCCGTATTTACATCCACCGCCACGCAAGCGCCCGCAGCCGCTTCACTGCCTCGGCTACCGCTTGCACGGAGATTGTTTATAGTGGTTGCAAGGGCATTCTCCGCCGCACGCTGAACATCCATATCAATGGTGAGCATAGCGTTATTTCCTGCAATGGGGGCAACCTCATCGGTTATAAGAGCAGTCTTACCCTGAATGGTCTGCTCCACACTACTTCTGCCGTCTTTACCACGGACATATTTCTCAAGATATTTCTCCATACCATCTTTACCGATGATATCGTTCATACCGTAATTTTCGTCTTTGAGTTTCTCATACTCCTCACGATAGATTATACCCACCCTGCCGAGGATATGGGATGCCATACCGTCCTGAGCGTATTCCCTGACAGAGTTGGTGATGATATTTACACCCGGATACTCCATACTACGTTCCCTGAGTATCATAATCGTGGACATATCCACATCGGGAGCAAAGATATAAGGATTGCTTATACTGAAATTACGGGTGGTCATCTCATAACGCACACCCATAATCCTGCGTTTTTCGTACACATTGTACGAATCAGATATTTCGTATTTCTTACACAAAGCATCAAAAAATGCGTTGGCACTATACTCCTTGACCTTGAAATCCTTGCAAAGGGCAATGATTTTCTTATCCCTTTTCTCTCCTTCGTAAGTATCAAAAAGGAAAGCAGTACCGTCACCATTGAGCTGAAGAGTGTCAGTATATTTCTGCCCGTAGGTCTCCATAAGGGATATAAGAGACATTATGGTGGCATTGAGTTCATCATTGTCTGCTGTGGTCTTTTGCAGCTGCACCGCAAAGCCAATACGGTTGGTCACCAAGGTCTTGCCATTGCGGTCAAGGATCTCACCACGGGGGGCTGCAACCCTTACTGAACGCACAAGACGACTCTCGCTGGTAGCCGCATACTTCGCACCGTTTATAACCTGAAGGTCAACAAGGCGGATAAGTATGAGAAACGCAAGAATCGCCGTGAATATATATAAAACTATTATTTTACCGTAATTGTCTTTTTCAGGCAAGTTTCTCACACCTCCTCTGAAACGGGGATTTATTAATCAAACAAGGAATGACCTGTACGGATTTTAAGAAATTTACGAAACATAAGGTATATCAAAGGAGCAAACACTCCGTTATATACCGCTTCCACAAGGGCAACTCTAAGTATCATATACCAGAATGATGAGTTGCCGAATATGGCAAAATTGAAAAATGCAAACACAGCCTCATACAAGATGGTGGATATCACCACAAGGAATGTGGCGGAACGAACCGTATCATGGAAAAGATCCTGACCGAATATCACCAGAGCCAGAGCAAGATACAGCATCAAAATTGCGTTAAAACCAATCGCTCCACCTGATGAAATATCCATCAAAAGTCCTGCTATACCACCGTATATGGCGGCGCTCACCTCCTCGTTGACCAGCGAAAAACATATCACCGAAACCAACATAAGAGAAGGTGCAACCTTGAAAATCGCTATCTCACGGATAAGGGTTGTCTGCAACAAATATGCAACGACAAGCAACAAATAAGACATAATATAACGTCTTGTGCGAGTGTTCATATCTGTCACATCCTTTCCTTATATCATTTTACACCTGTAATTACAAACACCTCGGAAATCGAATCAAAATTAACTGCAGGCTCTATTATCGCCTGTTGGGAAAGACCCGTACCGTCGGCAGAGACTTCTTTGATCTTGCCGATGTAGAGGTCTCTGGGGTAGATGCCACCCATGCCAGAGGTTTCAAGGTCATCCCCTGCGGTGATGACGGAATTTTTATTTACATACACCATCCGACACAAGCCACGTTCCTGAAGTTTGAGGTCGCCCTCTACAACTGCAGAATCACCCGTACGCTTTACAGTGGCCGCCACAGAAGATGTGGAATCTATAATGGACACCACCTTGGAATAGGTGGGCCCTGCTTCTGATACATAACCCACCAAACCGCTGCTTGTGATGACAGGATTATGCACCGCAACGCCATCTGACGTGCCCTTATCAATAGTGAAACTATTGAACCAGTTACCCGCTTCCTTGGCAATTACCTCAGCCGCTTCAATCTCGTATTGGAATGTTCGTTCCCTCATCTCCAGCATAGCACGGAGACGGGTGTTCTCCTTCTTGAGTTCCTCCGTCTCACGGAGTTCCTTCTCCAAAGCAGATATCTTCTCGGAAAGAACCTTGTTCTCATTCTCGTACTTATCCATATTGAACATAAACGAAAAGAAGCTCTGTGTGGAATTAATGCTCTTACTGATCACCTTCTGCACGGGTGAGAGCACCACGTTCACAGCGTTACTCACAAAATTAGGCTTTGCCGACGGAATGGCAGACAATGCCATCACAAGCACAAGCAAAACAGTAACCGCAATAAGAATAATCTTACCCTTATGTCGCTGAAAAAACAGCATTTGTCCACCTCCTTTTACTTATACCAAATCAATAACCTGACCTTTACACTCAGGGTATTGATTTGTTTCTGCAATTAATCAGACGGTTTTTGACTTGATGAGCACTTTCTTGAGGGTGTCTATCTCATCCAAAACTTTACCTGTACCGAGAACCACACAATCAAGGGGTGTCTCGGCAATATTTACGGGCATACCGGTCTCAAGCTCAATAAGTTTATCAAGACCGCGGAGAAGCGCACCACCACCGGTAAGCATAATACCTCTTTCCATGATATCTGCGGAAAGCTCAGGGGGAGTCTCTTCAAGAGTGTTCTTGATAGCGTCTATGATTGCCTTGAGGGGCTCGTCCAATGCACGACGAATCTCCTGAGATGTCACATAGATATTCTTGGGCAAACCTGTGATAAGGTCACGGCCTCTTACTTCCATATTGGACTCCTCTGCCATTTCAAATGCAGAGCCGATTTCCAATTTGATCCTCTCGGCTGTTCTCTCACCTGTCATAAGGTTGCACTCTCTCTTGATATAGTTGATGATAGCATCATCAAACTCATCACCCGCAACGCGAAGTGACTGGCTTGTAACTATACCGCCCAGGGAGATTACGGCAACTTCACTTGTACCACCACCGATATCGACAACCATACATCCTGTAGGCTCTTCAACGGGGAGTTCAGCACCAATTGCCGCTGCCATGGGTTCCTCGATAAGATATACTTCCTTTGCGCCTGATGCCAAAGTGGCTTCCTCAACCGCTCTCTTCTCTACCTCGGTAACGCCTGAGGGTACGCACACAACAACTCTGGGCTTAATAAGGCCAAGACCTGTCTGTGCCTTGCGGATGAAATACTTAAGCATTGCCTGAGTAACCTCAAAATCGGCAATAACACCGTCTTTCAAAGGACGGATTGCTACGATGTTACCGGGAGTTCTGCCCAACATAGCCTTTGCATCATTACCTACTGCAAGCACCTGCTTGGTCTCTTTGTTAATAGCTACTACTGAGGGTTCGTTGGCGATAATGCCTCTGCCTTTAAGGTGAACCAGAGTATTCGCTGTACCCAAGTCAATACCAATATCTTTTTTCATATCTATATCCCTTCCTTATAATGAAATATTGAATTCTTTTTTCATAAGTTCGTTGAGAGCATTGAGGGGTAGCCCTACCACATTGAAATAATCTCCGTCTATGCCTTCAACGAAAAGTGATGCTCTGCCCTGGATTCCATATCCTCCTGCTTTATCATAGGGAGTGCCACTGGCTATATAGTCATCAATCTCTGCGTCGGAGAGCTGTCTGAAACGGACTTTCGTCATCTCATATCCCGAAACTGTCATACCCGTGGTGGAGTCCGTAACGGAAAATCCCGTATAGACCTCGTGGGTAGCTCCGCTCATCATATTGAGCATACGCCTTGCATCTGCTTCGTCGGTGGGTTTGCCGATTATCTCACCATCAAATACCACCACAGTATCGGCGGCAATCACGTACTTGCCTGCACCGCAACCTGCGCCTATAGATGTGCCCTTCAAAAGAGCAAGCTCCTGAACATAGAGCTTGGGTGGTAAGTCCTTGGGGATTTTACTTTCGTCCACATCACTAACCGCTATATCAAATTCCACACCGAGATTTTTGAGAAGTTCACTTCGTCTCGGGGACTTTGATGCGAGAACAAATAATGGCTTTTTCATAAATCATATCCTCTAAGTCAATTTATATGAATCCTCTTTACACATTCTCTTGCAATTACTCCTGTGCATACTCCCGATATGAGAGATATGGCAATTAAAAATGCAAGATATGGCAAAAGGGCACTGCTTCTCACTATACACCACGCCACCGCAACCTGTGCGATATTATGGGTGGCGGCACCCGCTACACTGATGCCCACAGATGACACCTTATTATTTAACATCTTTTTAATCCCAATCATTACGATTGTAGATAACAGTGCTCCTGAAAAGCTATATATAAAAGCATTGAATCCGCCGTACAAGGCAGAGGACACTACAGTCCTTACAATGCTTATAAGTATTGTCTCCCATCCGCCTAAAATATACAAAGCAGATACGGTGACTATATTGGCAAGACCAAGTTTGCCACCCGGTATTGCGGGGAGAATAGGAAGCATACTCTCTACTATGCCGAGTATTGCACCTCCACCCGAAAGCAGGGCTATAATAAGAATCTTCCTGAGTTTACTCATAAATCTCACCCATAAGTGACCAGGTCTTTGGCTCGGTGATTTTGATATTTACAATCTTACCCACAAGGGACGAATCACCCTTGAAGTGAACGAGCTTACCACCATCCGTTCTGCCCGTGAGGGTGTCGGGATCAGTCTTGCTCTCACCCTCTACTAAAACCGGAAGAATCTTATCTTTATAAGTACTGTTAATCTCAGCACAAATGCGATTCTGCACATCAAGAAGGCGATTGAAGTTGGCCTTCTTCTCCTCGGGGGTGATTACATCTGCCATCTCGGCAGCGGGTGTGCCTGAACGTTTGGAATATATGAAGGAAAATACCGTGTCATAACGGACCTTCTCAAGAAGGTCTATGGTGTCTTCAAACTCCTCGTTAGTCTCACCGGGGAACCCCACGATTATATCAGTGGATATAGTGATATCGGGCATATACTCCCTTGCTTTATCAATAAGGGTGAAATACTTCTCCCTAGTGTAGCCTCTGTTCATACTTTTAAGCACTCTGTTATTACCGCATTGAACGGGGAGGTGAAGTTGCTTACAGATATTATGGTGACGGCTCATAACAAGGAGCAGTTCCTCGCTGATGTCCTTGGGGTGTGAGGTCATAAAGCGGATACGCTCTACACCTTCCACCTTTGCCACCTCATCTAAAAGTGATGCAAAAGTGGTATCACCACCCTTGCCGTAGGAATTGACATTCTGGCCCAGGAGCATTATCTCTTTATAGCCATTTGCCACGGCATCCTTGACCTCGGCGATTATATCATCTTTGCTTCGGCTACGCTCTCTGCCACGGACATAGGGCACTATACAGTAAGTGCAGAAGTTATTGCAACCATACATAATGCTGACGGATGCACATACACCTGCATTACGCTTAATGGGAAGACCTTCGTGAATTTCACCGTCTATATCCTCTACATCCGCTACAAAGTCCCTCTCCTGCTCTATATGGCGGACAAGATCTTTGAACTTATGCAAAGCGTGAGTGCCGAATACTATATCAACGTGCTTATACACACGTCTGATCCTTGTTGCTACGTTTTTCTCCTGCATCATACATCCGCAAAGGGCGATGATAAGGTCGGGTTTCTTCACTTTAAGAGCCTTGAGAGCGCCGATATTGCCATAGACTTTGAGTTCGGCATTCTCCCGCACCGCACAGGTATTATATACTATTAAGTCTGCCTCGGTCTTGTCATCACAAAGGATGTAGCCCATCTCCTCTGCCATGCCGGCAATCTTCTCGGAGTCGCTGACATTCTGCTGACAGCCGTAGGTTTCTATATATATCTTCTTACTCAATTTAACATCACCATCACAAAATTAAGGCAAACTTCACCCAGTACATAATATAATACCACATTTATTCTGTCTTGTAAACAAAAAAGTAATCCGTTTTTTGACAAAATAAAAGAGAGTGATTGCTCACTCTCTTCGTTATATCAATGGATATTATCAACATGTATTTTGGGCAGACGCCACAGATACTTTTTGGCAAGGAGACGAATGGCAATAATCGATGCCATACTGATTACCATGCCGAAAGTGTGCCAGGATGTATACACGCGGATTACATAATACAAAATACCGCCGAATATAGATGCCAGAGCATAGATGTGTTTGTGGAGTACATAGGGAGTCCTGTCAACCAGTACATCACGCACCATGCCGCCACCAATGGCTGTAAGCACACCCATGGCAACAGAAAAAACCGCACTGCCTTCATGGCCTGATGCGCAGGCAAGTTCTGTACCGATAACGGTGAATGCAGAAAGACCTATCGCATCGAATATGTTGTTAATCTCGTCTATCTGAAACATCAGTTTCTTAAGCTTGTCGGTGTGGGCATAGGCGATAGCGAAAACCACAAGAGCCACAATCACCGCCAAAAGTGCCATAGGGATATTACCGAATATAAGGGGCGGGAGATTGCCAAGGAACAAATCCCTTATCATACCGCCACCAAAAGCAGTAACACAGCCCACCAGCACCGCGCCGAAAAGGTCGAGACCGCAACTTGCGGCTATTATTGCACCGGAGATTGAAAAGGATATGGTACCTATAATCTCCATTACAAGCATAATAATATCTATCATAATCAAAGTCCCATTTCTTCCTTAACCTGTCTGAAGCATTCTACAATATAGAGAATGTCTTTCTCGTCAAGGGCAGCGGAAAGCTGGGTTCTGATTCTTGCTTTGCCCTTGGGAACAACGGGATATGAGAATGCAACCACATACACACCCTTCTCCATCATACGTCTTGCCATTTCCACCGCCTTGTGCTCATCATAGAGCATTACGGGGATGATGGGTGTGCCACCGTCCATAACATCAAGACCGATTTCCTTAATCTTCTCTGCAAAGAGCCTGGTGTTGGCAAAAAGTTTCTCTCTCATAGAGAGATCACCCTCAATGAGTTCAAGCACTTTAAGTGAGCCTGCCGCAACTGCGGGAGCGAGGGTATTGGAGAAAAGGTAAGGTCTTGATCTCTGACGGAGGAGGTCTATGATTTCTTTTCTGCCTGATGTGAAACCGCCTGATGCACCGCCCAATGCCTTGCCGAAAGTACCCGTTATAATATCTACTCTGCCTGATACTCCGCAATGCTCCGCAGTGCCTCTGCCTGTTGCGCCCATAAAGCCAACTGCGTGACTATCGTCCACCATAACCAGAGCATCATACTCCTCTGCAAGATCGCAGATGCTCTTGAGGTCGGCAACAATACCGTCCATAGAAAATACACCGTCGGTGGCAATCAACTTGATTCTGCAATCCTTCGCTTCCTCAAGCTTGGCACGGAGGTCTTCCATATTGTTGTTCTTATATCTGAATCTCTTTGCCTTACAAAGACGGATACCGTCAATGATACTTGCGTGGTTGAGTTCGTCACTGATAACTGCATCCTCTTCGCCGAGAAGGGTCTCAAACAAACCACCATTGGCATCGAAGCAGGATGAATACAGGATTGTATCATCTGTGCCGAGGAAGGATGACACCTTCTCCTCAAGATCTTTGTGCAATTTCTGTGTGCCGCAGATGAAACGAACAGATGAAAGTCCATAGCCATACTGCTGATAGCACTCTGTAGCCGCCTTTATAACCTCCGCATTATCTGCAAGGCCGAGGTAGTTATTGGCACACATATTGATAACGTCTTTACCGTCAGAAAGAGTAACCTTGGCACCCTGGGGTGTCATAATGATTTTCTCGTTCTTGGTGAGGCCTTCTCTCTCGATAGTCTCGCAGGTCTCTTTGAAATATTTAAGCGCTGTTTTCATATCACAATTCTCCTTATCAAAGGTTAGTCCAATCCATTACAACCTTACCGCAATTACCGCTGTTCATAGCTTCGAAGCCCTTCTCAAAATCAGTGATATCTATACGGTGGGTAATGATATTGGTTATATCAAGTCCGCCCTGAATCATGGCAGACATCTTATACCAGGTCTCGTACATCTCACGACCGTAGATGCCTTTGATAACAAGACCGTTGAATATAATCTTTGACCAGTCAACCTTGCTATCACTCTTAAGAAGACCGAGAAGGGCAATCTTACCGCCGTGAATCATATGGTCTATCATAGAGTTAAGGGCGATTTCACTGCCTGACATCTCAAGGCCTACATCAAAACCCTCACGGATATTGAGCTTATCCATCACATCGGAAAGCTTTTCCTTGGCGGTGTTGACTGTGTACTGAATACCGAGTTTCCTGGCAAGTTCAAGGCGTTCGTCCTTTATGTCGGTGATAACAACGTGACGGGCGCCTACGAATTTACATACCGCAGCCGCCATAATGCCTATGGGACCTGCACCTGTGATGAGGACGTCCTCACCTACTATGTTGAAGGAAAGAGCTGTATGTACCGCATTACCGAAGGGATCGAAGATGGAATACAATTCCTCGGAGATGTCCTTCTCGCATCTGCGTACATTCTGCTGGGGAATAACGAGATACTGAGCAAAAGCACCATCACGGTTAACACCTACACCTATGGTGTCTTTGCAAAGATGGCCGTGACCTGCCAGGCAGTTACGGCACTTGCCACACACGATATGGCCTTCACCCGATACGATGTCGCCTATCTTCCAGTTGGTTACGTTTCTGCCCACCTCGCAGATTTCGCCCACATATTCGTGACCGATTACCTGAGGTGTCTTAATTGTCTTCTGTGACCATTCGTCCCAGTTGTATATGTGCAAATCCGTACCGCAGATGGCCGTCTTATGGATTTTGATCTTAACATCATTATCTCCTGTAATCGGCTCGGGAACATCTTTGAATACCAAACCTTTACCGGGTACTTCCTTAACAAGTGCTTTCATAACAAGCTTCCTTTCCTATGGAATTATATAATTCATTCACAACATTTAATTATACTCCTGCAAAATCAAAATGTCAAACATTCAAACAAATAATTTTCTGCCTTTTTGGACTGTTTTGCTTTTGGCTCGTGCCCCCTTGGGGTTCAAGTCCCGTTTATCCGCTATAAACAAAGGGTAAAACAAATGGCAGAAGGACGGATATGCTTCGCATCTCCTCTGCTTGGCGACCGCAAGCATTGCTCACGGTACCCGCCTGCGCACCACTCACCTGCAAAACAGTCCACCGGACTATTTTGCTTTTGGCTCGTGCCCCCTTGGGGTTCAAGTCCCGTTTATCCGCTATAAACAAAGGGTAAAACAAATGGCAGAAGGACGGATATGCTTCGCATCTCCTCT
>JAZOWA010000011.1:0-2015 GCA_045659025.1 Clostridia bacterium | reverse complement strand
AAACAGCCCTTTTTGGTGGGATATAAACCCATCAGACACCTTGAACGCAAAAGCGGCAAGGGATGCAAGGGATGAAAGGCATATCTGCCCGCTGCAGCTGCCTGTCATTGACAGGCTCTTAAAACTCTATACCAATGAGGGAGATATTGTGTTTACTCCCTTTATGGGTATCGGCTCAGAGGTTTATCAGGCTGTATTGAACGGAAGGCGGGGCCTCGGGATCGAACTCAAAGAGAGTTATTTCAAGTGTGCTGTGGATAACTTGCAGATGCTCGATGATGCAAAGAGTCAGCTTTCCATCTTTGATTTTATAAAGGAGGCATAAATGAGTTTTGGAGACGTTGATCTGGCATTACAGGAAGAACTCTACTATGAAAGAAGAAAGAAACAGCAAGAGCGTGATGAATATATGGATAACAAAGCAGATGAGGATTTTGATGATATTTCCTATGAGGATATCAGAGAGGAGTTGGAATGATTACCTATGATGACATCAGAAAGGCCAATGATACGGTTGATACCACCGATATAAAAGGACGTGCCTATGTTGAAGTCAATCAGCGGATAAAGGCTTTCAGGATAGTTTATCCGACAGGCACGATCAGCACTGAAATACTCTCCAATGAGGATGGTGTATGCGTCATGAGGGCCACTGTAGGATTCACGGATAATGAGGATTTTATCATCCTCGGAACCGGCACGGCCTATGAGAAGGAGGGGTCAACCTTCATCAATAAGACCTCTTATATCGAGAACTGTGAGACATCAGCAATCGGCAGGGCTTTAGGTATGGCAGGATTTGGGATTGATACCTCGGTGGCAAGTGCTGAGGAAGTCCAGAACGCTATCGCCAATCAGGAAAAGCCTGACCTTAAATGGATAAAAACCATTGAGGCAGAGTGTGAACGGACTGGAATATCTAAAAAATCAATCTTTGAGCAGTCAGGCATCAGGAGTGAAAAGGAGCTCGATTATAAGGTTTTCAACAAGATAATGAGAACCTTTGAGAGAACCCCGGACAAGGAGAGCAAATGAAAGGCAGGGTACTCAGAGCCGGGAGAGCGGAAACGGGAAAGTTTCAGCTATTGATTGAGATCGAGGGTGATATTGACCCGGACATCAAGGAGAGTGTGGAGATAAAACCCGTAAAACGGAAAAGGAGCCTCAATGCAAATGCGTATTTCTACCATCTGATATCTCTGATGGCTGAGAAGTTAAAGACAAGCGTTGACGAGGTACACAACATAATGCTCTCCCGGTATGGATACCCTGAGATAGTGGAGAACAACCTTGTCACTCTCCCGCTGCGTGAGGATATTGATCCAAATAAACTGGAGAACGTGCATCTTAAATCATCAGGGCATATCACGGTGAACAGCAACGGCACAAGGTATATAAACTATTTCCTGATGCGTGGCTCTCATACCTTTAACACTGTGGAAATGGCTCACTTGATAGATGGTGTGATAAGCGAGGCAGAGGATTTAGGGATTGAGACCCTGACACCCGCTGAGAAAGAAAGGATGATGTTGAACTATGAAAAAAAGCATAATCCATAACGATGACAGCTGCTTTATATGTGGAAGTATGAGAAACCTTGAAACTCATCACGTGTGGCACGGAACCGCAAACAGGAAACTGGCTGATGAGGATGGCCTGACCGTCAAACTCTGCCACCAGTGCCACTCAAACCTACACGATAAAGGCACCAACGACAGGATGCTGATGGAGGTGGGTGAGTGGGCGTGGCTCAAGGTATACGGCGGCACGATCATAGACTTTATAAAAAGATACGGAAGGAATGTTATCAATGAATAGCAGAGAGGAATGGAAACCAGTTCAAGGGTATGAGGGGCTTTATGAAGTCTCAAATCTAGGAAGAGTGAGAAGCCTTCCACGGTATACAACAAGAGGGAAAGTTCTGAAAGAGTACATAAGTCCTCACAATGGATATTGTTATGTTTCATTATCAAAACAGAACAACAGAAAGCCTAAAAGAATTCATTGCTTAGTAA
>JAZOWA010000010.1:0-35891 GCA_045659025.1 Clostridia bacterium | reverse complement strand
AATACCGGGAATACGATATTCAATTGGATCTTCGAATGTAATGATACACCTGTCGGTTGTGTTCAGGACTGAAAGTGCTGCATAAAGGGATGTACTCTTACCGGATCCGGTAGGTCCTGTCAGAAGAATAATCCCTTTTGGTTTTTCAATAATCTTTAGGAACTTTTCTTCATTTTCCTTTGTGAAACCTATCATTGAAACATCAAGACTCATTTTGTTCTGGTCAAGAACTCTGACTACGAGGTTTTCACCGTTTACTGCAGGAATTACCGAAACACGGAGGTCAACAAACTTACCGAAAATATCAAGTCGGCAGTTACCGTCTTGAATACTCTTTGAAGTGTTTACATCAAGGTTGGACATCGTTTTTATTCGGTTTATAATCTGCCTTGCTGTAGACATCGGAAGCTTATGTTCAATCTTTAACGAACCGTCACTTCTGTATCTTACATAGAAGGCATCTTCTTGCGGTTCAAAATGAATATCCGAGATTCTGTTTTCTACTGCATCGCGGAATATCTTATTAACCCAGTTTACTATAGCAGACGAATCATTTTCAGCAATATCATAGACAACATTGCTTGTCATGTTATCGCCTGAAATTCCAAACTCCTCCGCATCAACTGAAGTTTCTTCCCTGAATACTGAATCAATCAGTTTATGTATTGCAGCATCCGTAGTAATAACATATGAAAACCTTGAACGGTATCCCGTCTTATCTCTTACAAAGTCCTCGACAAACAAAAGTTCTGACGGCTCTGATGTATAAAGAACAATTGCCTTTTCACTGTTAGCCGGGAAGAATCCGAGTCTTTGCAAATCCCTCTTTTTGAACTGAGATGCAAGTGTAAAATCTGAAACTTCAGGCTCAAGCTCTGCCTTGTATCCATAAATCTTGGAATATATCTGCAAAAGTTTTTCATCACTTAACAGCTTCATATCCCTGATAACAGTTTCATCACTTGCACCGGTTTCTTTTTTATAGCGTTCTGCCTTCTCTTTTTGTTCTTCCGATATTGCGCCGATTTCAAAGGAGTATTTAATCAAAGAAATTGCCATTAGTTAAATCCCCTCTTTCTTTCAGTAGGCTCTGTGAGTGTTCTTACAATGCCGAAATCATCAGGAGCAAGAATGGGTTTTACATTTTCTAATGTAAGTCTTTCATTCTTGATATGCCATGCAGCATTATCTGCGATATGTACATTTCCCATTGAGGATTTCCCTCTCATGTAGTCTCTGATGGAATTAGACTTTTGCTTACCAAGAATCATTGCGGAAACAGCATCATCTGCACAAAGAAGTTCAATAAGAGGAACAAGTTTTCCGCCGACTCCGCGTACCAATGTCTGATGCATAATTCCTTTGATTACACCCGCAAGCTGCAGTCTTATCTGGTCCTGCTGCTTCGGTGGAAATACGTCAATGATTCTATCAACGGTGTCTGTTACACTTTTTGCATGAAGAGTACCATATACAACATGTCCTGTTTCAGCTAAAGTAATTGCATTTTGTATCGTCTCAAGGTCTCTCATCTCTCCTACAAGGATGATATTAGGATTCTGTCTCATAGCAGCTACAGTTGCCGTCTGGAAAGAATCAACATGAATTCCTACCTCAATCTGTTCGATTCTGCTCTGCACAGAAGTATGAATATATTCAACGGGTTGCTCTACTGTAAGGATATTCTCACTTCTCTCCTTATTGATATGGTCAATCATAGACGCAAGCGTTGTTGACTTACCGCTGCCTGTCGTACCAACAACAAGGAAAAGTCCTGACTTAATTTGAGTGAATCTTTCTACCTCTTTTGGAAGATACAGATCTTCAAGGGATAAAATCGTATCACTTAAAAGTCTGATTGCAAGGTTAATACCATCCATTCCGCGGTAGATATTAATTCTGAACCTGCGGAACATATACTTAAAAGCTCCGTCAATAGGATTTGTTCTTCTCTTTTCGCGAAGTGCCATATAGTCATCCAATATACCGGGAATAACAAGTTCGATAAATTCATCAATATTGGATAAAGGAATTTTTTCACCGCATTTATGAAGATTTCCTTTTGCTCTTACCCAGCTCTCCTGATTCTCAGTTATGTGAACATCCGAGGCTCCGATTTCTATTGCATATTTTAATATTAAATTCAAATTAGCTACCTCATTTCCAGAATTTCTCGCTCATTCCCGTTAACCGGACAACGAGCGGAATATCAAATCCAACAGGTGTGCCCCCTGTCGGTGTAAATATATTTATTCTGTACGATGACCGCACCGTAACAGTAAATGTATCTCGAAGCTGTATCTTTTTCTGTGCTGCATTAAAGTATGTCGCCGAAACACTCATCGTTGCAGTATCTCCGATATTTGTATTTGTCTTCATTTCATTAAACAAAGCATGAGTTTCGGAGGATACACGCCCCGATATCTCAATTTCTCTTGTAACACGCCTTGCAGCATAATTGACATTGAGATAAGTGGTGAATACCCCGAAGAACGAAATAGCCGTCGCTATCAGGGTAATAAACACCAGAGTTTTTATAATTATCTCATAATAGGCACTGCCTTTTTTCTTCAAGGTAATCACCTCCCCATCTTTTAAATTCCGAATGTGTCGTAAATCTTATCGATGATTGCTTCCCACACCTCAACGATTGTTGATTTATATGTGTTAAGGAAAAATGCACCAACAACTACAACAAGAAGGATTACGATGAGCCAGCCTGTAATCTGGTCGCCGTCTGTATTTGAAAGAAAATTCTTTGTTTTCAAATACGCCTTAACAGATGTTTCTCTGCATTTTCTAATAAGCTTTTGCATATAAGATTTACCTCCTTCCTTACATAATTCCGCCAAGTGAAGAGAATAGATTTGCACCAATTACATAGAACAGTGCAACCACCGCAACAAGTACGATTGGAATAACAAGCATCTTCACTCTGCCGGGCCTTTTGTTTAATTCTCTTTGCATCATTTCTTTTGCAAGAAGGCCCATATCAGATAACAGGTAATTGAGCATCGAGCTTTGGTCATCACCTCTGTTTACGGCAATGAGTGCTTTCGCAAGTCTCGATACATAACTGTTACCAAGTCTCTTTTCAAACTCTGTCATACCTTCTTCAAAGTTACCGGATTTAAGGTCCATAATAAGCACTTCTATATCGTACTTAAGACCGTCACCTGCAATCGTTTGATAGGTCTCTAAAAGTTTAATAATATCTTTTTCTGTTCTGAGGCCCTGAACTATAGCCCTTATGAACTTAGGAAGTTCTGCCTCAATCAACCTGTCCTTTGCTTTCAGCTTGTCTTTGATTTCACCATGGAAATGGAAATACACAACCACACCGAGCACAACTGCTACAAGGCTCATACTCTTAACTGTAAGCACCAGCATAATATACGATATCGCTGTTGCTAATACTGCCATAACAATTGACCTTGCATAGTACTCTTTAGGAGTAAGCGGAATACCTGCACGCCTTAATTGCTTTGCCATCCGCTTTTCTTTGTAGTCAGCAACCATCATAAACGGTGAAATAATTTTCACTATCGGCATCACCACCACAGTCAAAAGTGAGTCTAGGAGGGACTGTTGACTTTTGACTGCGGTTTTAACACCTTTAGCTGTAGCAATCGGAGGCAATCCTAACGCCTCCGAGGAGACTATAAACAAACCGCCTGCAAAGAAAGCAAATATAAGAAAATAAATCATTTCATTCTTCCTCCTTAAAGCGGTTTATTTACCTTGAGTGTAATAAAAGCTGAGATTACCGTCATAATAAGCATCAGAATGATAAGTATCTTTCCTACTGCTGAACCGACGAGAATATCAAACCACGTTGCATTCGACCACTTCAGTAGCGGAATGATAGAAAATGAAAGAATTACGGAGGTGAAGTAATCTCTCCACACAGCCATCATAACTGTGTCCGCTTCTATCTGCAGTCTCTTTGCATCATTCATGGATTGAACAACTGCCGGCAATATAAAACGGTAATCTCCTGATTTTTCCTGAGCAAGAACCAAAATATCAATCCATTCGGAAAAATATTTGTTTTTGATTTTTACTTCAAGCTTCATCAGCGCTCTTTTAATGTTTGAGTCGATGAGGGTTACATCCGTCACAAACTCAGCAAATGGTTTTGGGGAATCGAGTTTATCAAGGTTCTCATTAACAGCCTTAATAATGTCGTTGCAACCTAAATAACTGTTTGTAATAAGGTTCATAGAACTTTCAAGCTGTTCGTCTCTGTTTCTTATATACCATCTGGCTCTTACCTTGAACACGATATACGGCATCGGGAGAACCGCAAATCCTGTGGCAATAGCCAGTAGATTGTCAGAAAACAAGAACTTACCAATTCCGATTCCGGCAAACATAGAGAGAGCAACCGCAAACCAAAAGGTATTCATTTTGAACCCGCTCATATCAACGGTGTCTTTTATTCCTATGTATATTTTTTCGGTCAGACTAAGCTTTGAGAATTTTTCATCTACATGTTTACGCTTATCCTTCGCGGTTGCCTTAGAAATTGAAACAATGTTCTTCTTTTTCGGCAGCTTTACACCGAAAATAAAAAAGCCCCCTAAAGCAAGGAGCACGAACACGATAAAACATATAATATTTTGCAATTGGTACCACCTCCACGTTACATGAACGCCTCAAGCATTTCATTCGAGGCACCGCCATATTTTAGCCTTTCAAGAAGCGACTCCGACATACGGTTCTTTCTGCAGTGTTTGCCCACAACCTTAACTATATTTCCATCTTCATCGTAGATATTTTCCTGAATCTCATATTTATATAAGGTTTTACCTACGATTCTTCCGTTTTCAACTTTTAATCCTTCGAAGATTTCATCATATACACGTCGTCCGTCAGGAAGCTGTCTTTTAAACAGCACCAGAGGCATGGCTTCTAATATGAATTCAAGCAATTTGCTTTCTGAAAGTCTTACACCGGTTGAAACACACATAGAAAGAATTCGGTTATATGCATCAAGTGCAGAGTTTGCATGCAGGGTACTTATGATGGTATGTCCGGTTCTACCTGCTTCAACAGCAGTTAAAGCTTCACCGCCACGCATTTCCGCAGGTATAATTACATCAGGATGAAAACGAAGTGATTTTTTTAGAAGATCATCCATGGTAACAGGATTTACACCGTCCTTTGTAACCGTTTGAACAACACGATTTTCCATAATTCCTTTTTCGTTTATCTTTGCAATGTTAAGCTCTCTGGTGTCCTCAATGGTGTAAACACGCTTTTTAATATCAAGACATTCGATAAGATAGCTTAAGTCGGTTGTTTTACCGGAGCCGGTAGAACCTGCAATAGCAAGCGAAACGCCGTTATTTACACAAAGAGAAAGGAAATCAAGTTGCTCGGGAATTGCACTTCCGTATTCAATCATAAGTTCTCTTGTAATAACATTTTTCTTCTGCCTTCTGATTGATGCGACACCGCCTGTTTTCTTATCGACACAAGGCGGTATGATTGCCGAAATACGAATACCTTCACCGATGAAACTGTCAACTGTAGGAGCCGAACCGTCAACGATACTTCCACCAAGCCAAACCATCTTTTTAATCTTATCCATACAGTCATCAGGATTGATAAATGTCTGGTCTAAAGTCTCTATTCTGTCAGGATAAATAACTTCAATACTGTTCCAAGCGTTAACATTGATTTCTTCAACGGTCGGTTCTGTAATATACTTTGACAAAATACCAAAGCCCGCCATATCCTCATAGATTTTATCTGCAAGATCTGAAATACTGTCGCATTCAGGAACAGACATTTTATTCTGGTTAAGATATCTTACAATAAGATTTTTAAGTTTTTCTTTTGCCTCTTCGGAATACATAACATTGATAAGTTCTGCAGAGTGATTAGTAGAGATTACATGACGTATTGTGTCAAGAACTTCTTTATATGTACGCTCCTTACGATTATCAATGTTTTCGCTTTTCTGTCCTGCATTCAGTTTGTATATGAGGTCATTAATATTAAATACTTCTACCATTTTTCATCAACCTCCCAACATTACCTGGCTTGCAAGTTTTTGAATTGTTTTCTTATAATGTCCGTTCGCCAATTTACTGTTGTAAATAAGCTTTCCGGAATTGGTCAATGTCGAACAGTTTGAAACAAATGGCAGTTCAAAATCAGGCTTTGTATCAAGCGCGTTTAGAAATGCCATCTTATCACAGCTTTTATCATAAGCATTTATGACTGTGATTGTTTTACTTCTTATATGAATCAAATCTGTCAGATTTTCCATCGCCTTATGCCAGACACAATCCTTTGCACAGACCTTATAAACTCTTACAATTTTATTTGACATTGTAAGACCGATGCTTGAAACCGGATTGTTCAGTTCCTCACTGCCATCTATAATTATGTAGTCAAAACGGATTGTACTGTCTTCTATCAGTTCCTTAACCGTCTCTGCGGATATTGCTGTGAGAAGCATTCCATCAAATACATTCGGAGGAGATAGAATAAACAAATTAGGATTATCTGTCGCCTCGAACATATTCTTTGTGTTGCATCCATTTGATATAGCTTTATATATCCCCTTTTCAGGTTCAACTCTCTTTCCGAATATACCCTGGAGTTCGCCATATGAAAGTTTTGATGATATTATGCCAACCATAAGATCTCTGTCAGCTAAAGCTGCTGCAAGGTTTGCGGCAACTGTTGTTTTACCACTTCCGTTGGCACCCCAGATTGTTACGATTTTTGCGTTCATTTCACAGCACCTCTTTTAACAAATACTGCATGAACCTTACCGGAATACTCTGCCTGAACAAGCTTTTCTGCCTGCGCCTGATTTACAATAAGTGTTACCGTTGATGCAAGATGTTCTGCCTCTTCATTATTTTCAACATCTTCAAGTTTTTCAGCATTTTCATTTTCAATACTATAAACTTCAAGTGCTTTTAATTCCTCATATACAACAACGGCATCATTTGCATATCCAACGATAGAAATAATATCTCCGGATTTCAGATGATTACCAACTGCTGATGCAACAGAGTCTAACGAAACGGTAACAAGCATATTGCCTTGACTCATAACCTTATCAAGTTTTTGGTTTGCAGCATAGTCAGAAATCTTTGACGAAAGAATCAAATCATCCGGTGTAATATCACATGATGCATACTTGCCAACGATTTTATCTTTGTCTTTTATAATACTCTGTGGTAATCCATAGCTTCCTACTTCTTTTTCAATAAGCATTGATTCCTCAATCTTCGTTCCTTCAGCAACGGCATTTTTTACTGCGAAAATCTTTTCGGTATTGCTTTTGCTCTTACTTATCGAAGGAAGAAAAAAGAATGCCAGAATAGCCGCTATGACAATACAAATAACTCCAACTACAATTTTGTTTTGAAATATCTTCATTTATCCTCGTCCTTTCTGAGAGCTTCTAATATATTCTCCCTATAATCATCTTCCCGACTATAGAAGTTACCTTCCGGAAAAAGCTTTTTAACTCTATCCGGATTGGATGCAATAATGAATAAGTATGAATTATCAAACAGACTTTTCCATGTGTCATTAATGAAGAAAAAGTTTATCTTCTGAATGTTCCATGGATCCGAAAATCCCATTATCAACTTAATATCACAATTATTGAAACATTGTATTGTTTCAGGTTTATAATGACTCATCAGTTTAAAGTTTGTTCCGTCAGGAGAAACTTCAATAGGTGTGCCAAAATCAATAACTGTAACATTATACTTTGCCTTTAACTCTTCTATATCAAAATCATCAGCACAAATGTCTATGTTTTTTAATTTCATCATCCTGACAGCACCGGTGGATGACATATCCGCAATACATGTCTTGTAATTATGCATTGCAAAATATCTTGCCAGGTTGCCTGCCGTCCACGTTGCTCCGGCTCCTCTTGCCGCGTTGAGAACTCCGACAGTAAAATGGCCTTGCGGTTCAGAAAAAGATTTAGCATCCGGAAATTCTTCGTTCGTATGATTTTTCTCTTTCTTTTCCGTGAATTTAAAAAGCCTCCGTTCTTCTTTCGGAGGCTCCATAAATTCTTCAGGAATAGGAATATCTTCAATATCACCTACAAATCCGGTTTCTCTTCGCTTGGTTTTGAAATCTTTATTGGAAAGTTTACCTTTACGAAGAACTTCCACTAATTCATCAGAATCAAAACCACCATCGTCAAATATCAAATCAATCTTCATGTCCCAGTAATCATTAATCTGGTTTCTCAGGAACGAACCTCGTGCACCATTAAGTATCAAAACAACGCGAAGATGCTCGGTATATACACGAAGTTCTTCTACATATTCTCTGATGATGTCCATATTCATGGCTTGAGAATAAATAACAACTGCATCAACCTCTTTGCATCTTGCTTCAACCTGTGTTGTCAGCTGAACTGAAGTTGTGCAGTTGTCTTCAATAAAGAATATATCATTTGCCTGAAGTTTTTTCTTTAATATACTTTGAAGATCCATTTCTCCAAATAAAGTTAATACACAAATCAATTTACTTCCACCTCCATTAAGTAATCGACAGGAGTTTCAGCGCTCCTATCAAGTCGCTCTATAAGTTTTAAAGCATATTCCAAAGCCTGTTCTGTATCACGCTTGTCTCTTTTAATAAAAGCATTTAAAAGAATAATGTTTTCATCTATATTATAGAAGATTATTCTTACCATCGTTCCGGATGCTTTTAATCTCAGTTCATAAAGCCTTTTATATTTCTCTATTGAAAAATGCTTTACATAAGGTTCCTTAAACTGATTTCTTTCATCAGCAATATATTTCAGAATAAAGTCAAACTTCTTTCTGATCTTTATATTAGAAGTTTTGATAAATGCATCAACCTGCCCTCTGGCATCACCGTTCTTATACATATATATCTTTCTCACAAAAAATCTTCACCTTTCCTTTCATGGGTATAAAAAAAGAAGCAAAATCAATAAATTGATCTGCTTCTCTTGCGTCAATATACATTTTTCATGATACTATTATAACACATTAATAATTTCACTTCAATAGCAAATCAGTACCAATTTAATACCAATTTAATACCAATTTAATTTCACATCAATTCCAAATCAATTCCAAATCAATTCCAAATTAGTTTCAAAATAATTTCACTTTGCCAGGAATTCATTAAGTATAGGCAAGCACTCCTTGGAAGTAAAACCCCAGAGAATGTCACTTAAACTATCAATAGCTTTTTTTCTCTGTCTGAAATATGAAGTCCATGACATATACTCATCAATTTTACTATTTATATTGTCAATAACTAATTCAGTACTTTTGCAAGGTTTTTCAGATAGATACGTATAGTACAAAACCCAGTAATAGACTTCACCGTTTATATGTCTGGTTCTCATCACATTAACCGCTGTTTCAATAATCTTTAACATTTTTTTATTTCTTTCCAATGTTCTCATCTGTTCTTGAATTTGTGTTCCGGAGAAATCAGCGCTGGTAGCATAAGACATTTCCAAATACTCTTCAAGTTTACAGTCCATTTCAAGTTCAAAGCTTATCTGAGCTTGAATTGCCGATACTTCAATACTCCAGACTACATCACGATACTTTTTCAAAAGCATCTCTGTATTATGATACAAATATTCCTCTCTTGACATTTTTTCATCTGCTTTTTTCCTATTATCTCTCATGACTTATGCTCCTTTCAAATATTTCCATACATATCGTGGTTCACTTCTGCTCTGTAATAGTGATCTATTGTTGAAATTGAATTATATAACGATGTTAACAAGTAGCTGTCTATATTGTGAACCTTGGTTAGATTTTTCTTCATACAGTCTAAAACATATTCAACATGGCTGTAATCAAGTTTAAGCAGTACACTCTTAACAACCATCTGAGGTATTTGTTCTGACTTGATGACTAAATAATCCTTTTTGCTGCATATTGCATCCAACATTATATTAACTACACCCGTAGCTTCGCTTTCACCGTAATTCTTTGCGAGAAATTCGTATTCAATATTTTCACAAATAAGTTCTCTATATTTTTCGCGTTCTCTTATCTCATCCATCACATCTTTTTTCCTTGGTGTTACTCCGTGTTGATAAGATAAGATAGGATGGATCTCACTAAAATCAGTATTATTATTTTTATTATTATTAAAATCATTATTATTTACTTCTGTTTTTGCGAAGTTTGGACTTCGGTTTTCCAGAAGTGCTGACTTCGGTATTTCCGGAAGTCCTGACTTCGGTTTTTCAGAAGTCTTGACTTCGGCATTTCCAGAAGTCTTGACTTCGGCATTTGTAGAAGTCTTGACTTCGGTTGTTTCAGAAAACTCCGATTCATCATTATCGGAAGGATCAAAATCATTGTTTTCGGGACACTCAATATTAGAAACAAAATTCATAACATAAATCAAGGTAGGTTTTCCAAGTCCCTGCTTTTTTTTCTTTATGAGTCCGCAGCCTTTTTCATCATCAAGCTCAGCAAAAAGCTTTACGCCTTTATCCTTTCCTATACGCATATACTCCATTGCTTCCTCTAACGTGAAATAAATATATACATGATTCTTTTCATCTATCCAACCATTCTTAACCGACAAGCCCATCCTATCAAGCATAAGGCCATACAAAATTTTTGCATCAGAAGATAACCCAATAAATCTTTCATCTGAAAAAAGCAATTTGGGTATCCTAAAAAAAGTAAATTGATTTGCTTCGTGTCCGTAAAAATAATCCATTTGATAATTCATGAAAATAATCCCTCCTCATCTGTCATTAGGTAAAAAAAGGCAGACTATAGATTTCTATAGTCTGCCAAAAAACATACTTGTTTTTTATTTTATTGCAAGCGTATAACCTTCATATCGCTCACAATTAGTATTTACGATAAATACCTACCACCTTTCGAAATCGAGTTGTTTCGTGCTTTTTTCAAAGCATTGAAGAGCGAACTACAACTCCGCAAACCCGCATAAATACTGAGGTTTCGTTAGTAGGTCCTAATGAACAGTGTTCAGGATTAAAAGTCATTCATTACTGATATTTGCGAATAAGCATATTTAGCACCAATGCAACAAAAGTCAATGCCAGGAGCATGAGAAAAGCTGCGGTATATCCACCCGTAACTTCCATAACCTTGTTGGATGCGGTGGCGACCAGGGAGCCAACCATAACGGTAAACGTCATTATTGCCATATTATTTGAAAAATACTTCATTCCAAAAGTTGTAGAGGTAAATGCCGCAGTGATTGTGGGACACGAACCATAAGACACCCCTGTAAGACAAAGTCCTACAATGCATAAAACAAGGGAATTTGCAAACACGGCAACAAGTGTAACCGCAGCGGCACATATTGTAAGAATATTAGCACAGATCATAGTCTTTCTGCTGCCCAATACATCGAAAATTGCACCTGTAAGGATTCTGCCTATTCCATTGCAAACCGAAAGGACGCCTACCAAAGATACCGCCAGAGTTTCGGGCGCATTAACCGATAAAGCCAGGTCTTTAGCAAAACTTATAACAGAGCTTCCAACCGCAGCTAAAAATGATATGCAAATAAACGCCATCCAGAAAGAAGGTGAACAAAGCATCTGAGCCGAAGTAAAATCTTCATGGGCAGAGGCGTCAGTTTTTGTGTTTTTTACACTTTTCGGCATTGGAAGGATAACATCCTCTCCCGGTGTTTTAAGCAATATGGCAGAAACAAGTAAAACCGCAAAAATTGCTATACCAACTATCATATAGGTTGTGCGCCAACCCAAATTGCTTTTAAACATAGCATCCGCTACATTACCCAACACCAACGCAGATGCACCAAATCCCATCATAAGGCAACCTGAACAAAGTCCTTTTTTATCAGGAAACCATACGCTCACCGTAGCAATAACCACATTATAAGCGATTCCGATTCCAAGGCCGGCAAGAATGCCATATGTAACATAGAGGATTTCTACAGAAGCATTTTTCAAAAGTGCAGTAAGCACAAAACCTACGGCAGACAACACCCCTGCCGACACAATCGCCACCTTATGTCCTGTACGTTTGGACAAGCGGGCTCCCAAAAGACCTCCTACACAAAAAAACGTCATGGCAAGTGTGAAGTTAAGTGCAAGCTGCGATGCTCCCCAACCAAACTCATCCGCCAATGGTGCTTTTAATATGGACCAAGCATACAAAACTCCTGCAAAAAGCATTGCAACAACACCGATTATCATATATCCCCAACGAATTGAGATGTTTTTGTTTTCTTTGTCCATAGTAAACCTCCATAAATTCTTATTTATCTTATTATCGTCACTCAACATGGTTCGTATTAGAACCAGGTGGAACGTTATTCCATATTTACTCAAAATAATTATAACATATAAAACGGAGAATTTTCAATTTATTTAATACAAAAAAATGCGTAAATCCTTTTTTGGATTTACGCATTGGAATCGGAAAATTAAGTCCTTTAAAACAGTATTATAATAAACTGGGCGGCGAACACTACCGCAACGAGGGCTATGGGATATGTGGCGGCATAAGCTGCAGCTACATCCTCGGTGCCTGCTACGTGGATGAGTGTGCCAAGAGCAGGGGTGCTGGTCATACCGCCGGTGATTGAGCCGAGGGTATTGAGGACATTGATCTTAAGTACATATCTTGCGAAGATATAACCGATAACCATAGGAACGATAGTCATTATCATACCGTATACGAAATAATCAATCTTGAATTCCTGAACGAATCTCGCACCACCTGAAACGCCTGCACCTGCAAGGAAGAGGACAAGACCGAGCTCTCTGAAAACCTTCAAAGTAGTCACAGAGGGCATCATATTCAACTTACCCACCTTACCAAAATGGCCGAAAACGAGGGAAACAAGAAGGCAACCGCCCGTAGTGGTCAAAGAGAAGGTGGTTCCGTCGAGGCCCTTGGCAGAAAGAGGAATCTTCACCATGCCCACAAAGATGCCTATCAAAGCGGCAATGGCAAAGGGGGCAATACCGAAATCGTCAAGGTCGATGAGTTTGCCGGTGGACTTGGCAGAAGAGGTGGCCTGAGCAGCAACCACGAGTTTTTCCCTCTCTTCACTCATATTGACCTTCAAAAGTTTGGGAAGAAGCTGAACAAACAGCACTACACCAATAACACCGAAAATATATGCTATACCATATCCTACGGACACGAGTTGCTCTAACTCGGGGGTGGATACAGATGCCTTCGCTGCAGAGAAAGCAGGAGTTGAGGTGAGGGCACCTGCGAAAAGGCCTGATACGATTGCGGAGAGTTTATCCATATCGGTCTCACCCATCATTTTGCCTATAAACACGCATCCTGCCGCCACCAAAGCGCCTGATACGATGATCACAAGGCCCAGCAACACGTAGGAGGTGAAGTTCTTTTTCATATTACTGAAGAACTTCGGACCTGCTATGAAGCCAACGGATGTAACAAAAAGGATGAGGCCGAGATTCTCGACTATTTTCAATGCGTTGGTTGTGAAACCTGTTGTCTGCGCTTCCAGGTCTTTATAGAAAAAGCAACCATACAAAAGTGCAACAAGGAAAACACCTGCAGAGCCAAGGGATACACCCTTAACAGTTATCCTGCCCAGAGCGTAACCAACAGCAAGAACAGCGACCAATGAGAACATAAGAAATGTTACTCCCTGAATGGGGACAACCCCGCCAAACAAATTCATATCAATTCCTCGCATTTTCAATGTAATAACAGACAGAAATCCTCGTTGACACACCAACGGGAACTTCATATTAGACTTTAACACATTATCACGTAATTGTCAATAAAAGCAGAGTCTGCCGATACAATGTTTCGGCATACAAATCAGCAGGCACTACTATTCATTGCAAGAGTCGGCAAGTGACCAGCCAAAGTCGTTATGGTATATCATCTGGCGGGTCATACCGCCGTCTATACAGATATTCTCACCCGTGATGAATCCTGACATATCCGAACACAGATACATAACCATATTGGCAATATCCAAAGGGGTGCCCACTCTGCCAACGGGATGTTGGGTGGCGTCGGGGCCTTCATACTGAGTGCAAATGGTATCTATCCAACCCGGTGATACAGAATTCACCCGCACTCTGCCCGAAAGACTTACGGCAAGGGCATGGGTAAGCGCAGAGATACCGCCTTTTGCTGCGGTGTAGCTCTCCGTCTGCGGTTGGCTCATCCTATCCCGTGAAGAAGATATATTGACTATTCCCGCGCCTTTTGAAAAATACGGAAGGAACAGCTTGGCAAGATAAAACGGTGCGGTCACACCTACGCTGAGGGCGTATTCAAAGTCCTCATAACTGCCATCGGAGATTCCGCAGGTGACAGGAAGAGCATTATTGATAAGAAAATCCACCTTGCCATAGTCATCAATCACCTTGCGGGCAAACTTCTCGAGGGTTTCCTTATCGGCAATATTGCCGGTGAAATATTCGTTTTCTTTAAGGTCTATTATGCAGGGCTTTGCACCGCGGGATAAAAACTCATCCGCAATACATCTTCCGATGCCCTGGGCACCACCCGTTATAACAACTACCTTTCCGCTAAAATCAAACACACTATCACCTCTTTTGAAATTTCAAATTATCTTACAAAAGATATTCTACGGGTTTGCGGTTCTCAAAATAATAGCATTTATCAAAACCACATGCCTTGATCACATTGGCAGCAGGCGGAAAATTCCCCGCAACAGAGCCACACACATGAGCATCGCTGCCCAGGGTGAGCATCTTGCCACCCAAAGATTTATAGAGTTTCAATATATCAACCGTCTGAAGATTGGCGTTCTCATAATCCTGAGACAACACGCCCGTATTTACCTCAAGGGCAATATTACGGCTTATAATCTTCTCCATAATCTCAGTTATCTTATCGGAAAAAAGCATAACATCTGTTTTGCGTTTATATCTGCCCGTCATATATCTGGCAGGGCATTGGATATGGGACAATATATCAAAATCAAAGCAATCTATTGTATCGGACAGCAAATCAAAATACAGTTTCAGATATTCGTTTATATCATCATCGGTGATTGAAGGGTTGGAAAAGTCTATCCTGTTATACGCAAGAGACCAACCTGCCTTCGGCACAAGGTGCACCGAGCACAGAATCGCATCATAGCAATCCAATGCAAGTATCTCCTCCGCTTTTTGCGGTGAATAGGTGTATTCACCAAGTTCTACACCTCGCAATACCTTGAGTTTGCCGTTGAATTCTTCACGACAGGCCGTGATATCGGCTATGGAGGATTTGATCCTGCTCAACGTGTCACGGTCATTATAGAAATTCATATCAGCATGGTCGGTAATTGTGATACCGCACATACCCTTCTCCACCGCAGAGGCGCACATCTCCTGCACCGTGCTCCTGCCATCAGAATGAAGGGTGTGCATATGACAATCGTACCACATAATGTTTCCTCCCCGAAAATTCATACGTAATTAAAACCACATGCTACAATTATACTCTCTTTTACAAATTATTTCAATAAAAATGCACAAGCTGACATAACGTCAACTTGTGCATTGATTATATGGGGTAATTGATTATTTACCTGACTTGATTGCTGCCTGTGCCGCTGCAAGACGTGCAATCGGAACACGGAAGGGTGAACAGGATACATAATCAAGACCGATATTGTGGCAGAACTCAACAGATACGGGGTCACCGCCGTGCTCACCGCAGATACCGCAGTGCATTTCGGGACGGGTCTTCTTACCTTTGGTAACAGCCATTTCCATGAGCTGACCAACACCTGTCTGGTCGAGTTTTGCGAAGGGATCGTTCTCGAAGATCTTAGCATCATAGTAAGCATCGAGGAACTTACCAGCGTCATCACGTGAGAAACCGTAGGTCATCTGTGTGAGGTCGTTTGTACCGAAGCAGAAGAACTCAGCCTCTTTTGCGATCTCATCAGCTGTGAGGGCTGCACGGGGGATCTCGATCATTGTACCAACCTCGTACTTAAGTGCCACACCTGCAGCAGCGATCTCTGCGTCTGCAGTCTCAACAACCATATCTTTTACGTATTTCAATTCCTTAAGTTCACATGAAAGGGGAATCATAATCTCGGGAACCACTTTCCAGTCAGCGTGTGCTTTCTGTACGTTGATAGCAGCACGGATAACTGCCTTGGTCTGCATCTTTGCAATCTCAGGATATGTTACTGCAAGGCGGAGACCACGGTGACCCATCATGGGGTTGAACTCGTGCAAGGAAGCGATGATAGCTTTAATCTGCTCTACGCTCTTACCCTGTGCGTCTGCAAGTGCTTTGATATCTGCTTCTTCAGTGGGAACGAACTCGTGGAGCGGAGGATCGAGGAAGCGGATAGTAACGGGGCAACCCTCAAGTGCTTCGTAGAGTGCCTCAAAGTCGCCCTGCTGATAAGGAAGAATCTTATCAAGAGCTGCTTCTCTCTCTTCAACAGTATCAGAGCAGATCATCTCACGGAATGCAGCGATTCTCTCTGCTTCAAAGAACATATGCTCTGTACGGCAAAGGCCGATACCCTCTGCACCAAGCTCACGTGCACGTTTTGCATCTGCGGGGGTGTCTGCATTTGTTCTAACTTTGAGTGTTCTGAATTCATCTGCCCAAGCCATAATTCTGCCGAACTCACCAGCGATTTCAGCGGGAACTGTGGGGATGATGCCATCGTAGATATTACCTGTTGAACCGTCGATTGAAATGTAATCGCCTTCAACGTAGGTCTTACCTGCCAATGTGAACTTCTTATTCTCTTCATCCATGTTGATATCGCCACAACCGGATACACAGCATGTACCCATACCACGAGCAACAACGGCTGCGTGAGATGTCATACCGCCACGTACGGTGAGGATACCCTGAGATGCTTTCATACCTGTGATATCTTCAGGTGATGTCTCGAGACGAACGAGAACTACCTTTTCGCCTCTTGCATTCCACTCAACTGCTTCTTCTGCTGTGAATACTATCTTACCACATGCAGCACCGGGAGATGCACCAAGACCTCTGCCAACGGGGGTTGCAGCTTTGATAGCTTTAGCATCAAACTGGGGATGGAGCAATGTGTCGAGGTTTCTGGGGTCGATCATTGCAACTGCCTGCTTCTTATCGATCATACCCTCGTCAACGAGGTCACAAGCGATCTTGAGAGCAGCTTTTGCAGTTCTCTTACCGTTTCTTGTCTGGAGCATATAGAGTTTCTCATTCTCAATGGTGAACTCCATATCCTGCATATCTCTGTAGTGGTCTTCCAAAATAGCGCAAACTTTATTGAATTCTTCAAATGCTGCGGGGAACTTGTCTGCCATCTCTTTGATGGGCATGGGTGTACGTACACCGGCAACAACGTCCTCACCCTGTGCATTTACAAGGAACTCACCCATAAGGCCGGGCTCACCGGTTGCAGGGTCACGTGTGAACGCAACACCGGTACCGCAAGAATCACCCATGTTACCGAACGCCATCATCTGTACGTTAACGGCTGTACCCCATGAATAAGGAATATCGTTATCACGACGGTAAACATTCGCTCTGGGGTTGTCCCATGAACGGAATACGGCTTCTACCGCACCCATAAGCTGTTCCTTAGGATCGGTGGGGAAGTCTTTACCAATCTTTGACTTATATTCTGCTTTGAACTGTGAAGCGAGAACTTTGAGGTCTTCTGCTGTAAGCTCGATATCCTGGGTAACACCCTTCTCTTCCTTCATCTTGTCGATAAGCTCTTCGAAGTATTTTTTACCTACTTCCATTACAACGTCAGAATACATCTGAATAAATCTTCTGTAGCAGTCCCAAGCCCATCTGGGGTTGCCTGACTTTGCAGACATTGCCTCTACAACGTCTTCATTAAGACCGAGGTTGAGGATGGTGTCCATCATACCGGGCATGGATGCTCTTGCACCAGAACGTACGGATACGAGCAAGGGGTTCTCCTTGTCACCAAACTTCTTGCCGCAAACGGCTTCCATCTTGATGATGTTCTCCATGATCTCTGCCTGGATAGCATCGCTGATCTTACGGCCGTCTTCGTAATACTGTGTACAAGCTTCTGTTGAAATTGTAAATCCCTGAGGAACGGGAAGACCAATCTTTGTCATCTCTGCAAGATTAGCACCTTTACCGCCCAAAAGGTTTCTCATGCTGGCATCGCCTTCTGAGAAAAGGTAAACAAACTTTTGTGCCATTAAAAACTACCTCCTAAATAGTTATAGTTACTTAATAATAGTCCACCTGATATTGTATAACATTTTTTATGAAAAATCCAGCATTTTGTTGTTTTTTGTATAAATTTAATTGAAAACCAGGCGTAAGTTGGGTTACTTTGTATATTTTTTACCACTTATCAGCCAATATCCGACAGGATTTTATGTAAATATTCAAGGGATTTATAATATGTCTCCGTCTGGGATATAAGATAACGCTCTCCTATATTGCCCAATGTAGCAAGGAGGTCATCAGTTATCTGGAACTTGAACACAGAACGGCTATCGCTCTTGACTATGTATTCTATCACCTTAAGATCTGTGGGAGTAACGGAAATAGGAAGTTTGTCCCTGCCGTTGTATCTGCCCGCACAATCGGTGCATACCGCACCACCGTCTTCACAAGAAAAATAAGTAAGGTCCTTATCTTTTCCGCAGACGATACATCTCTCCACCTCGGGCATTACGCCCATAACGCAAGCGGTGCGGAACTCAAATATCATCTTGAGCTTTTTAAGCTCTGCGGTTATATCTGTATTGGGATCGCCTTTACCTGCCTTGCCCGTGAGGTACAGGGTGTTGAGAACGAAACTGAAATAGTCCTCATCCCCTATTATATCCTGAGCAATATCTGCAACCACGTCCATATAATATGCGGCAAAGGACACCTTGAGCACGTCACTACGCAAATCAAAGAAACTATCGGCCACCTCGGTGGCTGTGACAGTAAATAGTCCACCCTGCTTACAGTTGAGCGTAACATTGGCAAAGCAAAAGGGTTGGAGTGCTGCAAAGTCCTTATGCTTATGACTCCTTACCCCCTTACCTACGGCGGTGAGTCTGCCGTGGTCGGGAGAAAACAGGGTGACCAGCTTGTCATTGTCATTCATATTACAGGTTTTAAGCACCAGTGCCATTGTCTGTATTGTTTTCATCGCATACTTTTCCTACACTAAGATTTTTGAATTGGTTATACAAAAGATAACCCTCTATATTTCCAGTGCCTGCAAAAAATGTCCAGGCGAACTCGCCGTCTATCATATCTGCCATATCAATCACCCCGAATATTATTTATAAATATTATCCGTGGTGTTGTGGTGGGATATACTGATATTTTTTGCCGGTTTTTACATATCGGTCATGCCGAACTCTTTCATAAGCTGTTCGCTATTGCGCCAATCGTCTTTGACCTTAACCCAAAGTTCCATAAACACCTTGCGGTCAAGCATCTTCTCACAATCGGATCTTGCCTGAGTGCCGATGGCTTTGAGTTTGGAACCCTTGGCGCCGATAATAATGCGCTTGTGAGATTCTTTCTCGCAATAGATATTGGCACTTATTTTGCACATATTGTCCCCTTCGTTCTTCATCTTGATAATTTCTACCGCAATGCCGTGGGGAACTTCCTGATTGAGAAGACGGAGTGCCTTCTCACGGATTATCTCTGCTACAATCTGTTTCTCACTCTGGTCGGTGACCATATCATCAGGATAGTACATAGGGCCTTCGGGAAGATACTTCTTGATAACGCTACGGAGTTCCTCTACTCCCTCGCCCTTTGATGCACTTATGGGCACGATATCCTCAAACTTATGTATGCTATTATATTTCTCTATAACGGGCAAAAGGTTAAGACGTTCGGTGGTGTCGGCCTTATTGACAACGAGTATGGCAGGTACATCCCCTATCTTATCAATTATGGCCTGCTCTGCAGATGTGATATTGCCGTCGGGCTCAACCACAAGCAGAAGTATATCCACATCCCCGATAGTCTCGTTAACGGATTTAATCATACTCTCACCAAGTTTGGTCTTGGGGTTATGGAATCCGGGGGTGTCAAGAAACACCATCTGTGCATCCTCATCAGTGGCAATCGCAAGTATCTTGTTACGGGTAGTCTGGGGTTTGGATGATATTATGGCAATCTTCTGCCCTGCAAGTTTATTGAGCAGAGTTGACTTGCCCACATTAGGCACACCTACAATACCCACATATCCTGATCTGAAACCTTTATCCATTATATTTCTCCTTCTGTCTTATCTGGTGAGGCCAATCTTGGAAAGAACTTCCTCTTCCCTCTTGTGCATCTGCTCCCTCTCCTCTTCCGTCTCGTGATCATAACCGAGAAGATGGAACATTGAATGGCAAGTGAGGAAGCCTACTTCCCTCTCAAAAGAATGGCCGTATTCCTCTGCCTGTGCCCTGGCTCTCTCAAGGGATATTACAATATCACCCAGCACAACTGTGCCAAGATACGAATCACCTACAGAGTCAATTACCCTTGAGCCGTCAAATTTAAGCATAGGGAAAGACAAAACGTCGGTGGGGGCATCTATCTTACGGAAATCGCTATTGATCTCCCTAATCTGCTCATCATCTACGAAAAGAACGCTTATCTCTACTTTTCTCTCAAACTTCTCATAATCAAGTACTTCCTCTGCTATCTTCTGCACGAGGGCCTGAAGATCTTCACCTACGGGAAGCTTGTCCTGTGTATCTTCAAAAAAAATGTCTGTTCTCAATTTGTATTCCTCTTTTCTGTATGTTTTCTCTCTGCTTTTTCTTTGCGCTTGGCATCACGCTTCTCGTACGCCTTGATTATTGCCTGAACAAGACGGTGACGTACCACGTCACGATCAGTAAGCTCACAAAACGCGATATCCTCAATATTTTTAAGAACACTCATTACATCCTTAAGACCTGAAAATTTGCCGTCAGGAAGGTCAATCTGAGTGATATCACCCGTTATGATAGCTTTGGAGTTAAAGCCGATACGGGTGAGGAACATTTTCATCTGCTCGGGGGTGGTATTCTGTGCTTCGTCCAAGATTATAAAACTATCGTCCAAAGTCCTGCCTCGCATATATGCAAGAGGAGCAATCTCTATACTGCCCTTCTCCACAAGACGATGATACGCCTCCATACCAAAGAAATCGTAAAGAGCATCGTAGAGGGGACGAAGATAAGGGTCAACCTTGGTCTGCAGATCACCGGGAAGAAATCCCAACTTCTCTCCCGCCTCAACGGCAGGTCTGGTGAGGATGATGCGAGTGACCTCTTTATTCTTAAACGCTTTGACAGCCATAGCAACGGCAAGGTAGGTCTTACCCGTACCTGCAGGGCCAATACCAAAGGTGATGGTGTTCTTGCGGATAGCATCTATATAGGACTTCTGTCCCAAGGTCTTACTCTTTATCGGTTTTCCCGATGCGGTGATGGCTACGCAGTCACTTCCATAAAGAGCAGAATCATCTATACCGTCCTTCGCCATAGTAATTGCATAGGAAACGCTCTGGTCGGTAAGGGCATCTCCCCTCTCCATCATGTGCCTGAGACTTGTTAACACATTAAGTGCCATCTGAACATTACGTTCCTCTCCACTTATCTTCACAACGGATTCACGATTGACAATATCCACATTGAGTTCACGGCAGATTATATTGATATTCTTATCAAGATCACCGAAAATCTCCCGCACCTGCTGAGCTGTATCAAACTCTATTCTGCCTTCCAAAAAGACACCTCCGATTTAATCGATTTGTATAACCGCCGGCTTGCCGATATCCTCAATACATTCAATATCCGCTTTAATCACTATGACGTTCCCGTCGTTTGAAACCATCTCTGCGGTTCTGCTCAATATCACACCACCCTCTGCCACATCACCTTCAAGCTCTGCACAGAGCTTTCTGCCTTGCAACGCAAGAAGCTTATCAGGAGAGATTGACTCCTCCGTCTTTAACGTCTCATAATAAACATCACGTTCAAAGGATATGGGCAGAACATAGTCTCTGCCAATGGCAAGGGAATGGTTGATACTTTCCTTATCAAAATATTCAAAAGGCGGATTCGCCTCCGTATATAATTTTACACGAAAACCGAAAAAATTCATAGTGTTTTTTGAAATTTTTTTGCCCGTTTTTGAAAAAACAGTTTTTTTGAGGGGGTATTGCGCTGTTTTGGTACGCCACGTCCTTGCAGTTACCTCACCATTGGAATGAATATAGCGAACCCCCTCGTAGCGGGTATCTGTGATACCGCTTATAAGAAGTGTACCCTCTTCCACCACATCACCCACCCCTACCATACGGATTCCCTGAGTGGCGTTGATAGCCGTGACAAGTCCGCCCCGCGCAGCAATGATATTACATGGCGCGCCTTCGTCCACAAATTCGGGGGCAGGGGTTTTCTCCTTAACCTCTACAATGGCACGGGTGCCCTTTATACGCACCCACATCCAGGAAAGATCACCGAACTCCATCATCATACGATTCTGCAAATCATTGAGGTCGTGACCATATCGGAGAGCACCCTCCCTGATACCGTATCTTTCAAGGGCTTGGGTGAGTGCTATCGCATCCGTCTTTTCATTACCCACCACCTCCACCGACCATATAAACGAGGTCACGGCAAAAAACAGCATCGCAAAAACTATTCCGCCTATAAAAAACGCCTTACGCTTCTTGTGTCTGTACAGCACAAAAGGTAAGCCGTGACGGGAGATTATTTTCACTTTTGTTCTGCTCTTTCGGGTGACGGAAGGGATTTTGCGGAAATCCTCTACCGAAAGATCAAGATGCAATAGTTCACCGCCTCGATATCGGATATTCCATACCTTTATACCTGAGTTTTTACAGATATTCAGAAAACGCTCCACAAAGCGCCCTGTCACACTTATCCTCACATATCCGTTTATGTACGCCATAAGGTATAGTATCAATCAAATCACCTCACGAAAAATCCACCATTCTGATTATACCCTCTATAACCGCTTCCTCGGAATTCATATTCTTAATCTCAAGATTCTCACCTGTAAGAGTTATAGCATACCGTCCTGCATTTATCATTATACTTTCTGTACTATACTCGGTGATGCCTTTGAAATTCTCTACATAAACCTTTGTGTTGGAATCAAACACAATACGAGGCACATCGTCTATCACCTCAAGAGGTACTGATAGCACCGAGGATATTCTGCCTTTTAATTTCCTGATCATATCACCCATGGTTTACTCCTGATTTCACCGTTGGTCTTATATAGTTAAATTTATGATTAAAGTGCCCCTTATATGAATAAACCTAAAACAAAGGAGTGTTGTAAATGTCTGCCATATTAAAGCCCATATCCGCCCTCGGATTTATACTATGCCTTGTGGCTATGCCACAATCCTCTGCGGTTGCCTGTAAGGAAGCGTTGGACGTGTGTATCAACGTGCTTTTCCCCACGCTATTCCCTTTCTTTGTGTTATCCGATATTTTCATATCCTCGGGAGGGGCGGATTTTATAGGGCGGTATCTGCGGTTTATTATGAAACCGCTATTTCGTATTAACGGCAACGGCTCGGTGGCGTTAGTGCTGGGCATGATAAGCGGATATCCCCTTGGAGCGAAAGTCACGAACAAACTTAAAGCAAGCGGCAAGATATCTGATAATGAGGGAAAGAGGCTGGTGTGCTTTTGCAACAACTGCGGACCTATGTTTATAATCAGTGCCCTCGGCACAGGAATGCTATCATCAAAAAGTGCAGGAATAATGCTATATATAATACATATACTTTCATCCATTACCTTGGGAATAATTTTAGGAAGAGTGGGCAAGAGGATCTCTGTCTCCTCCTATATGGGAAAGGTGTGTGACAGAGAAGGTTCATTTTCCCACGCAGTTGAAGGTGCTATGGCAGGGGTTATACGGATATTTGCGTTTGTGATATTTTTTGCCGTGATAATGGAGATAACGGAACAGCTCGGGGTATTTGACATAACGGAAAAAATATTAGAACGTGTGGGAGTCAAAAAAAGCATATCAACACCCATAATACAATCTGTGATTGAAATGACAACGGGATTAAAAAAACTGAGTGCATCAGAAAATGCACTCAGTCATAAGTTAATCGTATCATCATTTGTGTTGGGATGGTCGGGGTTATCCGTGATATTCCAATCCAGGTCTGTATCGGAAGAGCTGGGTATCTCCCTTGGCAGATATGTTATAGCCAGATTTGCCCACGGATGTATCGGAGCCATATATACATATATCGCTCTGAAGTTGCCTCTGCTATCTCAAGCGGTGTCGTCAGAAACATCCCCTGCTCCATCACCCACCGTTCTGCCCAGAACGGGAATTGTGGTGACTATAATTCTTGGCGGTTGCTATATTATATCTGTGCTCCGTTCAAAAGGTATACACCCAGGTTCAGCGCGAAGGCAAAGAGCAACCAGATAAAATACGGAATCAAAAGAGCGCCCGCCCATTTATTGATTCTGTAAAACTGGACTATATTTATACCCGCAAGAATAATCATTGCACCCAGCCATATAAGTGCAAGAAGTACTCTGCCCCATTTGAAAAATATGGGTGTCCAAAAGAAGTTGAACACCAAGGTAACGGCAAAATACAAAAGTGCGTCACGTACATTTGCTCTGTCGGTGCCGTCCTTGACTACAAGGTAAAGAGAGATTCCCATAAGGGTATAAAGTATAGTCCATACTATCGGGAACACAGAGCCCGGGGGTGCGAAAGTGGGGTTTATAATCCCATCGTACACAGAACTTATATCCCCCGTAAACAGAGCACTCGCCCCACCCACCAGAAGTGGAATTGCAACCGCGACAATAAATGTGATAATCTTTCTCAAATTGAATGCTTTAATCATTCCAAATCACCTCAAAAACAATTTATGTAAATGAGGCTAAAAGTATTCCGTAAAAAAATCCCGTATGCGTCAGTCACATACGGGATAAGATTATCAGTCTAAAATATATACATTAACGTCGCGTCTGCCGAACTGCATGCAGGTAGCAGTGGAGGGATAGAACAAGTCGATTCTGTCACCCTTAATCGCACCACCTGTATCCTCGGCTACGGCGTATCCGTATACCCAACTGCGGTCGGGGGTCTCAATATAGAGACGGGTGCCAAGGGGAATTACCTTGGGATCTACCGCTACCATACCATACTGCAATGCCTTACCTGTTGCAGTGATTGCGCCCCAGTGGCCGTTACTTGCAAAGGTGTCATCATAAGCAGATGCTCTGAATTTCATAACCTTAGAATATGAATATGCTGTGCCATCGGGAGCAATAACAACATTTTCATTAGTGCCTACATCAATTATCTCGGCAACGGGCTCCTTGACAACAGTCTCGCTCTGTACCTCTCGGCTTACTTCCTTACCTTCGCTGATATAAACGGTTACAACGCGGGACTTCTTGCCAACCTCGCCTTTACGGGATACTACCTGTGTATCCTTTGCAAGGTGTTCGTTAATCTGATGAACTGTCTCATAGGGAATGTCTATTGACTCTTCAACAGTCAATTTGGCTATTCTTGAAATCGTTACCGTCATTCCCTCGGTAACCCTTTCGTTAAGTGCGGGAGTTACCGCATCAAGATCACCAATGGTAATGCCCTTAGCACTCAAAAACTCCCCTACCGTCTCGGCGCTGGTGGTGTACTCCGCTTTGATGCCGTTTACTACAACATTCAAATCGACTGCTCTGTTAACATACACTTTATCAACGCTGTCTGCACTTATATCGAGACCCGGCTCTACACTATCGTATACGCCGAGAGTGATACCGTTATCTTTAAGTACACGGTATATGCTCTTTGAAGTCTTATCAACAGTAATAACTTCTCCATCGCAATGTATCTCAACTTCGTCTGACAATGAAGTTGAATATACAGTAAAGGCAGTGACCAATATAAAGGCCATTGTGATTACCGCGATATGCTTCAAAGTAATCTTGAACTGTTCTTTAAGATACATCTTTACCTCCTGAATATTTCGGAACAAGGCGGTGATAACTGCCTGTTCTTGGTTGCTCATCACCTCAAATTGAGGATGTGGCAATTTCTGTCGGTTTGTCCATTCTACGAAATAATTTTCCGTTTGTCAAATCCTTTTACATTTTTTGGTAATTTTTGGTGTGCATATTCACCAACGATTTTTGTTACCATTCTGTAACATAAATTTTTGTCCCACCATTGTCAAACTCAAACTATATAGCGGTTGTCGGGCAACTAATATAATTTTACTCAAATGTTTAGCAAATATTACAAAAGTGTTAAGAAATGCCGGTTTTTTGTGGGGTTTTAACAAAATTTAAAGGGGTTTTTTCCATTTCAGCCTTTTTTAAGGTGAATTTTTTCTTGGGATTTACATTGATTTTTTAGACATATTTTATATATAAACGAACTCCAACGCCTCCATTGATATACATATTGCATAATAAAAACCCATTTTTAAGCAGTTTTTGCTCAAAATGGGCATTTTTCATTTTCTCGGATTTTTCTGCCAAAATATGTAAAAACTATAGGCGCTACGGGGGATTTGGAATGGAAAAAAAGGGTGAAAAACAGGGCTTTTTCCTGCAAAACCTATGTTTTCAGACATTTTAGGCGGTGCTTGACGACCCAAATGACAATTTCTGATAAATTTGTGTTACATTTTCTGAAAATCGTTGCATAATCACCATGATATGATAAAATTTATATGTGTATATATAATAGAAGAAAAAATCCCGCCTCCGACAAACAGAGACGAGATTTGAATAGTTTCTTCCTTAATATATAATGGAATTGGTAACAAAGTCGGCAAGGGTGAATGCATCAGCCACATACATTGAACGGCTATCAACTATATCCCTTTCCCCAGGAAGTGTATAATACTCATTTGTATGATTTGCAAAGCGGGAAATAAAGTCTACATAACTATCTATATTGAACATTGTAAGATCTGTATTTGCAACCGAGAGAATTTCACTTATATACGTCTTGAGGTCACTCTGCTGCCACAGACCAAACGCAAAATTGGAGTTTATGAGGTTGTTATAGTTACCGTCCGGACAATACAGATCGGTAGAATTTATAACCAGATGATAGTCAATAGTCAAGGGAATGAGCTTTTGCACACTCTCACGCATCATTTCACTACCGCCGATAGAAAACACGTTCTTCACCATCTGTCTGCTTGATGCCACCTGAACACAGGTGTCTGATGGGATGAGGATAGTCTTTATCGTCTTATCCTTGGGATTAAATGATACAAGTGCCTGCGTAACAAGACTTTCGTTATCGGGATTTTTCACCGCCACAAGTACCGTTTTACGTCTCCAGAGGGAAATATCGTTATATGACGTTTCTTCTCCCCTATCAAAAGAAAATATACCATTATATACAAACGACGACACTACGCCGAGAAAAACTGTAATCACTACCGCCACATACGGCAGAACAAATTTGAATTTAATCTTCTTCACCCCCAAACAAAAATGATATTTATATTCTATAAAACATTTTGCGAAATATCAAGACAAATTTTTTGAAATTTTACATATTATCGGAGGTAATATTATGAAAACGAAGTTTATCACTCAATCTGCAGTTATTTGTGCGATATATGTGGCGTTGTCCTGGATATTTGCTCCCATAAGCTTCGGGCACAATCTGTTTCAGTTCAGAATATCCGAGGCACTTACCGTTCTCCCTATATATACCCCCGCTGCAATACCAGGGCTTTTTCTCGGATGCGCTCTGTCTAACCTGATAATCGGTGGTCTTGGAATAATCGATCTGGTGTTTGGTTCACTTGCCACATTATCTGCTGCGTTCTGCACATATCTAATGAAGAAAAAATCCAGGTTTATCTCTCTTCTGCCCCCCATTATAATCAATGCCGTGGTGGTGGGCGCATATCTTAATTATCTCATATCCCCCGAGGTAAGCATCCTTATCAATATGGGTTGGGTGCTTTTAGGACAGGTGGTATCCTGCTACTGCCTGGGTATTCCCCTTTGCAAAGTGCTTGACAAATACGGCAAAAAATACTTATAAATCATAAACTAATCCCCCTCGCAAACATGCGAGGGGGATTTTTTCTACATTATATATTAAAGGATGGTTTTAACTTTATCGAATATTTCCCGGGAAATATCTTCTATGCTACGCACCTTACCGTCTTTGGCACAAAGAATACGGTGCCAACCGTATTTCTCGGCAACCGTAACAGCGTTATTATAGGATTTCTCAAGATATGCAGTATCGCTCTCGTGGATATCCTTAACATCTCCGCCGTCAATTTTGTTCTTCCTGTTTTTCATAAGCTCCCTTGCATACTTTACGGGCATATCAAGGAATATTATAAGATCGGGCTTAGGAAGAGAGAGTTTATTATACTCAAAATCATAGAGCCAATCAAGAAAAGCGTCTTTATCGGCATCATTTGTAATTTTAGATGCCTGATGCACCATGTTGGAGGTGGTGTATCTATCCGCAATTACAATGCCGTCACCGAAGAAAATATCCTTCCACGCACCATTTACTGATGCGAATCTGTCAACCGCGAAAAATGATGATGCGGTATAAGGATTGACACTATCTGCCTCAGCACCGAATTCACCGCCTAAATACATCTTAACGATTGCAGAGGAAGGGCTATCGTAATTAGGAAAAGATACCTTACTCACATCAGGATAGCTCTCACTGAGCTTTTTATGCAGAAGTTCCGTCTGGGTGGCCTTGCCACTGGAATCAACGCCTTCTATAACAATAAGTTTACTCATTACTGTATCTCCTGCATCTTTCCAAAGTACTCTCTTTTCTCAAGCATTTTACCACAGGTCATTGTGCCTTCGGGGCAAGGGCCTGCCACACAGCTGGGGCCAGCCTTGGCAAAAAGTGTAGGTGCAACGCCTTTTACAAGACGGAGCATCTCACAAGCAAGATCCCTTATCTCCCACTGTGCTCTCTCGCAACATCTGTGGTGGAAGAAGTTCATAAGTGAACGGGCGTTCATAGTAACTATCATTTTAGTCTCACACGCATTGGGTAGAACATAGCGGGCATCCTCTATAGCCTTTTTCTCGGCTGCGGTCTTTGCCTTCTTCTCATCCATGCCTTCTGAGAGCATATCGTTAAAGTGTTTCTCAAACAGGATGTCGGCAAGTTTATTATATGCTTCCACGTCATCTGCCATTGCATTCAGGAAAGCATCCTTTGCCTCGGGGATATTTGCTATCTCAGGAGGGGTAATGAATTCAAACTGACCCTCTTTAACATAGCGCTGGGATTTGACACTGTAACTTGCGATCCTGTGCCTTGTAAACTGAGCAAGAAGCGATCTGCTTACTCCCTCAATACCAAAGGTAAAAGTAATATGCTCTATGGGGCTTTCGTGACCCAAGCTCATAAGACGGTTCAAAAACTTCTCTGTCTTTTCCTTATCAAGACCATCCAAAATACCATCAATACCCGATGAGGAATAACAAAGTTTTGCCGCTGCGGCAATTATCTTCTCCGGTTCGGGAGTGTGCTGTAAAAGTTCTACGTTCATTTATATCACCTATCCTGACTGAATTTTCTTCCTTTGAGTAAAACTGTCAATGCAAATTTAGGTAAATCAAGCATTCTTATAAAGCGTTTGGGCTGCTTCATAAGGCGGTAGAGCCACTCTATACCGTGATTGCAGAAAAAGTCGGGCGCTCGCTCCACTGTGCCCGCAAACACATCAAGGCATCCACCAAGACCCATACACACCTTACAATTAAGCTCGTCCTTATGGGTGGCAATCCATCTCTCCTGCTTGGGTGCACCAAGGCATACAAACAATACATCCGGTAAAGTGCGGTTGATGTCGGCTATAATCTGTTTCTCTTTATCCACATCAAAGTATCCGTCACTGGTACCTGCTATAACAAGACCCGGGTATCTTTCCACAAGGGTCTTTCCCGCCAAATCGGCTATACCGGGTTTTGAGCCGAACAAATACACGCTCTTGCCCGCACTTCCCATTTCGGCAAGTAAATTGCAAGCTACGTCATATCCTGCACAACGCTCTGAAATGGGATTGCCAAGAATCTTTGACGCATATACCACACCAATACCATCGGCGGTGAGGAGATCTGCCTCATTCAAAATATCACGAAGAGACTCATCACGATAGCCGTGCATAATAATCTCGGAATTGGGAGTATATACCGCTTTAGCCTCCCCATCTGCCGATATGAAAGACATTATCTTGTCTGTCGCCTGAGGGATAGTAACCTTATCCACAAAAACACCAAGAATGTTTACTTTGTTATTCATAACTCCTCCATAGAGACGTATTTATTTAAGCATATCACAAAAAAGAGAAAAAGTCCACAGTTGAGTGGACTTTTTGTTATTTATTATTTAAGAAATGCTTCGAGACGATTAAGACCTTCCACGATATTCTCCATGCTTGTGGCATATGACCAACGAACGTGATAAGGTGCACCAAAACCTGTGCCGGGAACAACCGCTACCAACTTGGTATCAAGGAACAACTGTGCAAAATCATCAGCATTCTCAATCTTAACACCTGCAATCTCTCTGCCAATGAGACCTTCAATATTCATCATTACATAGAATGCACCGCTGGGTTCTATACAAGAAACACCCTCAATGGAATTGATACGCTCTACCATATAGTCACGACGTTCTTTGAATGCCTTTTTCATCTTCTCGAGGTCGTCTGTGGGACCGTCAAGAGCAACTGCCGCTGCCACCTGAGCAATTGAGTTGGGATTGGAAGTGGCATGGCTCTGCACACTCGCCATCATCTTTGCAAGAGGTGCAGGCGCCGCAAGATAACCTATACGCCAACCTGTCATTGAGTATGTCTTGGATACACCATTGATGATTATTGTGAGGTTTTTAACCGCCTCACCAAATGATGCGATGCTCACATGCTTGGTCTTGCCATAAATAAGGTGTTCGTAAATCTCATCGGATATGATATAAAGATTATACTCAACAGCTATCTGCGCAATCTCACGGAGTTCCTCAACAGTATACACCATACCGGTAGGGTTACTGGGGCTATTGAGGATAAAAGCACGAGTATTGGGAGTGATAGCAGTAATAAGGTCCTTCGCAGTGAACTTGAAGTTATTCTCCTCTTTGGTCTCCAAAATAACGGGGACACCGTCATTGAGCTTTACCATCTCGGGATAGCTCACCCAATAAGGAGCAGGGATAATAACCTCATCACCGGGATTGAGGATTGCGCCCAAAGCATTCATAAGAGAGTGCTTGGCACCGTTACTGATGATGATCTGGTCAGTAGTATAATCAAGGCCGTTATCTCTCTTGAACTTACGCACAACCGCCTGCTTTAATGCAAGGGTACCTGATGCGGGGGTGTATTTAGTGAATCCCTGATTAAGTGCAAGGATAGCAGCGTCTTTAATATGCTGGGGTGTATCAAAATCCGGCTCTCCACAACCAAAGCCAACAACATCCATACCGTCGGCCTTCATCTGCTTGAACTTAGAGTCAATAGTAAGTGTGGGTGAAGGGGAAATACTTTTAAATTTATCTGAGCTATACATAATGTCCTCCATTTAAAAATGCAAATTACAATACTTGATATATTATACTACAACCCCACGCCAAATGCAACATTTAATCCTACAAAATTTCATTTTTAAAGAATTTTGTAAAGTTTTTATGAGAAATACCCTGAATTACCTCGTCTTTGTAGTTAAGTTTTGCAAGTTCGTCGAACAAAACCTTCATTTTTTCGGACGAGTCGATATCATTCATCTTGAAATCTATTCCGTCAAAGTCTGCTCCGAGGCCGATATAACCTTCACCACCCAAAGTACAGAAGTGCTCTATATGGCGGATGAGGTCGGTAACGCATACCTCTCCTTCTCTTCGCACAAAGGGCGGATATGTGTTGAGGCCTACTACCCCACCCCTTGATATGATTATAGAGAACTCTTCATCGGTGAGGTTGCGATTGTGGGGGCATATAGTGCGGGAATTGGAATGAGTGGCAATCATCCTGAGGGACTTATCCTCGGCGAGCTCATAAAACCCTTTATCCGATATGTGAGATACATCCACCACCATACCGAGAGACTTCATAGCAGACAGGATTTCCATACCCTTTGGCGTCAGGCCGGAAGTGTTCTCCCCTATACCACCGCATAGAGAGTTATCATTATTCCACGTGAGAGACATTATCCGCACCCCTGCATTATAGAATGCGTGTATATCCTCTGTGGTGAGGTCAGATGTATTGCCCACTCCCTCTATTGATACCATAACAGATATGGGCTTGGGATTTGACTCGATATCTCTGCCCGTCACACAAAAAGAAGCAACGTCAGAAGACGATGCTTCGGATTTACAATTATCTATAATCCTCACTATATCGGCAGATGACAAACCGCCATTATTGAACACGGCAAAAATCTGATGCGCCTTGCCATAGGTCAGAAGTTTGCGGAAGTTTACGTCATAGTCATTATCATAAAGACGGCCACCATGGTTATACAGTTTTAGAAGCGTATCACAATGAGCATCAAACATATCTGCCACTCCCCTCTGCTGTGAAGGCGTTCTTAATAAGATTCACCCTTGCCCTGCCGAATATCCCCTTGGATATATACACCTCTGCCACATCAAAGCGTATGGGAGAATCTATCTTGTTTGCCACCGCATAGTAGGTGGCTCCGTTGATTATCTTGTGACGTTTACGGGTGTCAACCGCCTCGCAGGGCAATCCGTATTGGATATTACTGCGGGTCTTGACCTCTACAAAGCACAGGTACTCTCCATCTGTAGCAATAATATCAAGCTCACTGAACTTGGTGCGATAGTTACGTGCCACTATCTTGTAGCCGTGACGTTTAAGATAACGGACCGCATATCTCTCACCGTAGTCTCCTATTGATTTTGTATTCATTTCACATGCTCCGAAACGCCCCTGAAGGTAAGGCGGTGTATGGGTGAAGGGCCGTGAAGTGCTACGGCCTCTTTGTGTTCTTTAGTGGGGTATCCCTTATGTCCTGCAAAACCGTATTGGGGATATACCTTATCCATCTCGGTTATGTAGCGGTCACGGGCAACCTTAGCAAGGATAGATGCCGCCGCAATCGCCTGCACCTTGGCATCACCCTTAACAACCGTCTCAAAGGGAATTGTCATATCCTTGGGCGCTCTGTTGCCATCAAAAAGCACATATTCCGCCTTGGTGGACAATCCGTCTACCGCGAGGGAGAATGCCTTGAGAGATGCATTCAAAATATTGATTCTGTCAATCTCTTTCTCATCTACGCTGACTATCTTGTATGCGAGGGCTTTCTCGATTATGACATCAAATAGTTGCTCTCTCTTTTTCTCGGTGAGTTTCTTGGAGTCGTTGATGCCTTCTATCACTGTGCCCTCGGCAAAAATTACTGCCGCAGCATACACAGGACCTGCAAGGGGGCCTCTGCCTGCCTCATCTACTCCTGCTACATATTTATACCCTGATGCCCAGAGTCTGCTTTCATATTCAAGCATTGTGCTACCTCCTTAAGAAATCGCTTATGGTCTTTCCAAAGTGATATTCCCCAACTTCGCACCACGGAACTCATCTAAAAGCACCGCTGCAGCCCGGAGGGTGTCTATCTCGCCACCCGATACTACAAAGCCTCTTTTTCTGCCGAGGAGCTGGAGCATCTCGTAGCCGTCGAGGTCGGCTATATCCTCCATCTTATAGCGGGTTTTGAGTTCATCTGCATAGTTCTCTTTAAGAAGAAGGAGAAAATGGCAAGCAAGTTCTTCAATATCCACCACTTCATCACGGATAGCACCTGTGTAGGCGAGTTTAAGACCCACCTGCTGATCCTCAAACTTGGGCCACAATATACCGGGGGTGTCCAAAAGCTCTAATCCGCTATCAAGGCGAATCCATTGTTTGCCCGTGGTGACACCGGGGCGGTCGCCTGTCTTGGCGCTCTTTCTGCCTGAGAGTTTATTTATAAAAGAGGATTTACCTACATTGGGAACGCCTACCACCATAATCTTGATAGGTCGATTGACTATACCGCGCTCTTTATCCCTGGTAATTCTATCTTTGAGAAGCTTGCGGCAACGGTCTGCAATCTCGCCGAAGCCCTTTCCGCCCGTGGAGCTTATAGCCATGGCGGAGATTCCTCTGCTCTCAAAATAGCGTACCCACTCCTTGTTAAGCTCGGCAGATGCGATATCCGCCTTATTAAGAAGAAGGAGGCGGGGTTTATCCTTAACCATCTCGTCAATCTGAGGATTACGGGAACTCATAGGAATGCGGGCATCCACAAGCTCGATTACCACATCAATCAATTTGAGATTCTCTTCTATCATCCTTCGGGTTTTGGTCATATGCCCGGGAAACCATTGTAAATTCATAATTTACTCCTTACCTGCTACAAAATCTCCAAGCAACTTACTGGCATCGGGTTTGCCGATTTCCTCTGCCATTTTCATCATACACTCAAGGCGTGCAGGACTATGCATAAGCTGATATATTGCCTCGGCTACCGAGAAGGTCTTACTGGTACCCATTGCAAGACCGTTATTTACAAGAAATTCGTAGTTTCTGTCTTCGTGGCCGGGAATGGGGTTAATGATTATCATAGGAAGTCTCTTGGCAAGTGCCTCGGACACCGTGAGTCCGCCCGGCTTGGACACAATCACATCCGACGCAGACATTATAACATCCACATTATCCACAAAGCCGTAGTTGTAGATGGTCTTTTTAGTATTCAATCTCTCAATCTCGTTATAGAGATGCTTATTACTACCGCAAACGGTGATTATCTGAAAATCGTAGTCAACGCCGTCGAGTTCTTCGATGTATTTGACCACATCACCGTACCCCATACTGCCCGTCATAACAAACACTGTACGCTTATCGGCAATACCGAGAGTCTTGCGGGCTTCCTGCTTGTCTATGTGTTGGGCAAACTTCCCTGAAATCGGGATGCCAAAGGGCAGAATCTTCTCCTCGGGAAAGCCTTTTTTAATCATCTGGTTATTGAGAAGGGATGAAGGGGTGACATAATAGTCAAGCTCCGTAGTCTCCCAATAGGGATGCACGGTGAAGTCGGTGACTATACCGTATGTGACCGCCTTGCTATTGCGTTTTTGCTTGAAATGGCTCACAAGATTTGCCGCAAAAATATGAGTGGCGATAATAGCATCAGGATTCTTCTTCTCAATGAATTTATAGAACTGACGGGAAATGAGCTTGCCCGTCATATCAACCATATTGGGACGATGGCTGAAATCCACATGCTCCTTATGGGTGTATATAGTGCCATATATACCGGGGGCAAATCCCGTGGAAATCAAATAGCCCTGCTCAACGAATTTACCGAGAGCAGTATTGAAATATTTATAAGTATCTATTATCTCTACTTCTGCGCCGATATCTCTGAGATAATCTGCTATGGCATAAGCAGTCCTGTTATGCCCCTGCCCTGCCGAAATCGTAAGTACAAGTACCTTCATAAATACTCCTCCCTTGGAAGTTGTGGTGGTTTGTATGTGATATTTATTTTCAATAGACTGATCTATTAAATTATAACAACGGGTTTAATTGTATTGCGACACATAAGGTTTAGATGCAAACCTTTTGGGTGCTAGTTCGTGTCAAGTTAAAATCAAACAATTAAATATTTATATTTTGCATTGCAATTCCATGAAACAAAATGCAAATTATGACACTGATTGCATTGGCAACACAAAGCCACCAAAACATCTTTTTAAATTCCTTTTTAAAAATAATCTTAATAGTAAGACCTTCAATCAATACATTTGATAATATAGCAAACACATAACTCATCAACCAATGGGTAGGATGAAATGTACCTGTGCCAATAGGAATCATTAAATCCTCACCTTTAACACCGCTTT
>JAZOWA010000009.1:0-80004 GCA_045659025.1 Clostridia bacterium | reverse complement strand
GAGGTATGACTGATGGCTGAATTTTGTCTTGATTGTTGGAATAGGATAAACGAAACAAATCATAGCAAGGATAGATATATCATATCAGAAGATTTGGACTTATGTGAAGGGTGCGGAGAGATGAAGCACGTAATTATTATGGAGAACGATTGGACTTTTATGCGTTGGGTTGAAACTTATTTCGGACGCATCTAAATAGTATTGTGAAGTAATTTGTAATGTTAACATACAAAAAGACCTTGCGTCAGCAAGGTCTTTTAATTTGCATTTATATATTCTCGGTGGTATCTTCTGTCTGGGGAGCGGATTTGATTTCAACCACGGGTTCTGATTTGGCTTCAATTACCGATTCAATATCGGGTAATGTGCCACCTGTGAAGATAATCTCAAATTCCTCGCCGGAGAGTTTTTCTCTCTCAACCAATGCCTTGGCTACAAGCTCCAGCTTGTCACGGTTGGCGGTGAGAAGTCCGATACATTCCTGATACTTGGTATCAATGATTCTCATAATCTCCTCGTCAATCTCTGCCGCCACCTTCTCGCTCATATTGCGGGACTGCACGAAGTCTTTGCCGAGGAATACCTCATCGTGATTGTTACCGAAGCAGATGGGACCGATTTTATCACTCATACCGAATTTGGTAACCATCTGTCTTGCGATGGCAGAAGCTCTTTCAATATCATTGGATGCACCTGTGCTGATATCGTCAAGCACTATCTTCTCTGCCGCGCGTCCGCCAAGGAGTACTACTATTTCATCCAGCATCTTTTCCTTGGTCATATAGTATCTGTCTTCCTCGGGCAAACTCATGGTGTATCCGCCTGCTCTGCCACGGGGTATGATAGAAATCTGATGAACGGGGTCCTGTGAGGGGAGAAGTCTTGTCACAACCGCATGGCCTGCCTCGTGGTAAGCGGTGATCTTCTTCTCGCTGTCGCTCATATTGCGGGTCTTCTTCTCGGTACCCACCATTACCTTTATCATTGCATCCTCAATCTCGGGCATATTGATCTCGCTCTTGTGTTTTCTCGCAGCGAGGAGTGCCGCTTCATTGAGAAGGTTTGCCAGGTCTGCACCGGTAAAGCCTGCAGTGGTCTTGGCAATTACTGTGAGGTTAACATCTGCGCCAAGGGGCTTCTTTCTGGAATGAACCTTCAAGATTGCCTCTCTGCCGATTATATCGGGGGTATCTACTACCACCTGTCTGTCAAATCTGCCGGGACGAAGCAGAGCACCGTCAAGGATATCGGGTCGGTTGGTCGCTGCAATCACGATTACACCCTGATTGGCGGCAAATCCGTCCATCTCAACGAGGAGCTGGTTAAGGGTCTGCTCTCTTTCGTCGTGTCCGCCACCGAGACCTGCGCCTCTCTGACGGCCCACAGCGTCAATCTCGTCTATGAATATGATGCTGGGTGCGGTTTTCTTTGCCTGTTCAAACAAATCCCTTACCCTTGAAGCACCCACACCTACGAACATCTCTACAAAGTCCGAACCTGATATGGAGTAGAAGGGCACACCCGCTTCACCTGCAACTGCTTTTGCAAGGAGAGTCTTACCCGTTCCGGGAGGGCCTACAAGGAGTACACCCTTGGGTATCTTTGCACCGAGCTTTTCAAACTCGGCAGGGTCTTTGAGGAATTCCACCACTTCGGCAAGCTCTGCCTTCTCGATGTCGGCACCTGCCACATCCTTGAAGGTGATGGGGTCTTTCTCGTTGAAAGTCACCCTTGCCCTGCTCTTGCCAAAGTTCATAGTACCCTTGCCACCGCCCTGAGACTGCTTGAAGAACAGCACCCAGAACACCACCACTATTATTATCATAATAAGTGAGGGGAGCATTGATAACCACCAGGGTGGAGCAGAGGGTTGGGGTGTGGAAAGTACCAAGGTCTTATCCGACACCTGCTTTTTAATCTGGTCACCTGAATGCTCATACAAAGCACCCAGAGATGAAATCTCTGCGGTAATCTTGCTGTTGTCAGTAAGTGTGGCGGTAGCTGTGTTCTCTACAATCACAAGCTCCTTTACAGAGCCGTTGTTGATTAAGGTAACAAGCTCGGAAAACTCCTTAACGGCAGGACCGCTCTGATAGTTGATAAATGAATATATTAAAAATATGACGGTGAGAAGCAATATATAAAAGCTCACGCCTTTTATGTATTTCTTCAATGGTATCGCCTCCTTTATATACTTGGCAACTGCATTTGGCAGTATGATAATCTTAACATATATCCCCTATGGGTGCAAGGGCATAAAATTAAAAAACTACATATATATTATGAACAATCTGTAAATAATGATTCATAATATTTGTTATTTTGAGTAAATTTCTTCTTTAAGAACTGCCACATAGGGGAGGTTGCGGTATTTCTGGTCATAGTCAAGACCGTAACCCACCAGGAACAAATCTTCGTCAAAACGGAATCCGTAATAGTCGGCAGCCACCTTTTCTCTTCTTCTTGCGGGTTTGTCGATGAAGGTGCAGATTTTGATATCGGCAGGCTCCTTGCTGGAGAGATATGTAATGAGATTGCGCATGGTGAAACCGGTATCGAGAATATCCTCAAGGATGATAACGTGCTTACCCTTGATATTACCCGATATGTCTCTCTTTACCTTAAGAGTACCTGAAGAATCCGTGCCGCTGCCGTAGGATGAAACCTGCATAAAATCAACCGTGCAGTCCACGTTTACTTTCCTCACTATATCTGCGGTAAAGGGGAAAGAGCCGTTCAGGATAGATATAAAGGCGATTTCCTTGCCTTCGTAATCCCTGTTTATCTCATCACCGATTTTTGCTACCGCCTCGGCAATCTGCTCCTCTGATACTACTATACGCTCACAATCCTTGTTAATCATTGTGTACCTCTCTTATCATAAGTATATTTTTAGTTTTGTCTGTTATTTTGTAATCTTCACTGCAACGAAGTGGTAGCAGTGCCGCCACATCCCCGTCGGATTCAAGTATGGTGGTGGAGTCTCTGTCTTGCCGTGGGATTTTAAGGTCGATTAGGAAATCTTTTACCTTTTTCCTGCCACCAAGCCCAAGAGGACGGAATGAATCACCATCTGAGCGGCTTCTTATAGTAATCTCGCCCAAAAGGTCGGCATCCAGATAAATGACACCTGCTTCATAGGATGTCACCTCATCTGCCCTTACCGTCTCAAAGGAGAAAGCTTTCCCCGTCTCGTCTATATGAACAATCCCGTCGCCCTGTATATTGTATGAATAGGATAGTGCTTCTCGGGGAGCAGGGGTGAATATGAATCGGTCATAACTCCTCTCTGCCCACACACCGCCAAAGGATGTGATGCCACCCGTGGGGAGATTGAGCACGGCGTTAAGGTGAATTGCAGATATGTTTTTCCTGTTACCCTTTATGATTTCACACGCCTTTAATATAAGGCGTTTTTTAATCGCAATATGAATATCGGGGATATGGGTAAAATCCACTTCCACCTTCCCCGTCGCTTCTTTAATGCACTTCACTTCATACTCTGCCACCACACTTGAGATGAAGTCCTCGTCCTCTGCAAGGGACAGGGTGCCCTCGTATATGGTGGATACCGCCTCGGGATTGATTGACTCCATTTGCGGAATTATAAGATTGCGGACAATGTTTCTTGTATATATGTTTTCTTTGTTGGTACTGTCTGTCACATAGGGGATGTTCTTTAATTTGAGATACTCCTCAATGCTTTTCCTGTCACAGTCTATAAGAGGACGGATTATATTGCCGTTCACGGGGGATATACCTTTAAGCCCGTTGAGGCCTGCACCTCGGATGAGGTTGATGAGGGTGGTCTCTGCGCTGTCTCCTCTGTGGTGGGCAACGGCTATCTTGCCACCGCCTTTTTCACGGATTATATCATTAAAAAATCCGTAACGCACCTCTCTGCCCGCCATTTCCTCGGATATGCCCTTTTCCTTTGCAAGGGCGGATACATCCTGCTCCTTTAGATAAAAGGGCAGGGAGAGCTTATCTGCAAGGGATTTCACATAATCTCTGTCCCGCTCCGCCTCTTTGCCACGGAGCATATGGTTTACGTGGGCAACTGCTATATCAAGGTAGTATTTATCCTTCAAAGCACACAAAGACATAAGCAATGCCACAGAATCCGCACCGCCCGACACCGCCACCACCACGGTATCACCGTGGGAGAGCATATTGTGTTTGTCTATTGATTTTGCAACTTTGATTTCAAAATCCAACTTCAATTACCTCGTTATCTGTTTTTGTCAAGATTCATAAATCTTGTGAACTCGCCTCTCCAGCCAAGTTCTACTGTGCCGGGAGCACCGTTACGGAATTTGGAGATGATACACTCTGCGACATTTTTCTTCTCGGTGTTCTCGTCGTATTTGTCCTCTCTGTATAAGAACATTACGATATCCGCATCCTGCTCGATTGAACCTGATTCACGAAGGTCACTGAGCACGGGGCGGTGGTCGGCTCTCTGCTCGGGAGCACGGCTGAGCTGTGAAAGAGTAATCACGGGTACGTTAAGCTCTTTTGCAAGGATTTTAAGCATACGGCTGTTTTCAGCCACGTCTTCCTGACGGCTTCCCTTACCTGAACCAAGCATAAGCTGGAGGTAGTCCACGATTACTATGCCCAACTGATTTTTGAGTTTCAATCTTCTGCATTTTGAACGAATCTCCGACATAGTGATACCGGGGGTATCGTCAATGTATATGGGCGCTTTTGAAAGCACTTCTGCCGTCTGCACCAGTTTGGGAATCTCGTCGGGGCCGAGATCACCCACACGCATCTTCTCACTTGAGATGTAGCTTTCTGAGCACAAAATACGGCTGGAGAGCTGTTCTTTACTCATCTCAAGACTGAATATGGCAACGGGTACGTTGTTGTGTATTGCAGCATGGGTTGCGATATTTAATGCAAAACTGGTCTTACCCATACCGGGACGTGCTGCTACAAGGATAAGGTCAGAATTCTGCAATCCTGCCATACGCTTGTCAAGCTCAGTAAAGCCTGTGGGTACACCTGTGATTTTGCTTTTGTTTTTGATAAGATTTTCAATCTGTTCCAGATTGGTTTTGAGAATCTCCTTGATAGGCACGAGGTCACTGGTGGTACGCACCTGAAGCACGTCAAAGAGCTTTGACTCGGCACTGTTGAGCACCATACCAAGCTCGTGATCACCGCTGTATGCAATATCGCTTATCTCGGATGTAGCCTTGATAAGACGACGAAGCACCGCCTTGTCCTTGATGATTCTTATGTAATGAGCCAGATTCGCAGTGGTGGATACGGTGAGACTGATTCTTGTGAGATACTCCACACCGCCCACACTATCAAAATTACCGCCCAACTCAGACTTCAAGGTGATGAGGTCAACGGGCTGGGATGAATTTGACAGATTCATCATAGCGGTATAGATTCTCTTGTGGGGTTCGAGATAAAAATCCTCGGGACGAAGTTTTTCCAAAACGTCGGATATGCAGTCATTATCAAAAATAACCGCACCCAACACATATTGCTCTGCCTCAACATTGCAGGGCATACTTCTTATAAGGTTTTCAGCCATTTTATTACAACCTTTCCGATAGGGTTAATTACTGTGCAATAATGCAGACTTTGATTTTGCCTGTTATCTGGGGATAGAGCTTGGCATCGGCGGTCACTTCGCCTACCGTCTTGATATCGGATGCAAGCACGATCTTGCGCTTGTCAATATCAATGCCGTGTTGAGCTTTCAATGCGTCGGAAATATCCTTGGTAGTTACAGAGCCAAAGAGACGTCCGCCTTCACCTGCTTTTGCGGTGATTTTGACTGTGATAGTCTCAAGCTTTGCTTTAATCTCGTTTGCTGCTTTGATATCCTGCTCCTTGCGGTATGCTTCGGATTCCTTCTGGCCTTTTAAGTTGTTGAGGTTGGCAGCAGTTGCTTCCACCGCAAGACCCTTGGGCAAAAGGAAGTTACGTGCGTATCCGTCGGCGATGTTTTTCTCTTCGCCCTTCTTGCCCTGTCCTTTAACATCCTGAATAAAAATAACTTTCATATATTTCACGGTCCTTTCAAAATAGAATTTGGTTATATGTTTTCTCTGTATTCGTCAATAGTTCTCACAAGGTCGTCGTACACTTCGTCAACCGTCTTATCCTTAATCTGTGCACCTGCTATGGTGAGGTGTCCGCCACCGCCCAGCTTTTCAAGTATGAGCTGAACGTTTATCTCGCCATAGGAGCGTCCACTTATGCTGATGTAATCTCCCATGTCGCAGATTACAAAGGCACATTTGATACCCGTGATGTTGAGCAGATCATCCGCCGCCTGAGCCACAATGGTAAGCATATCGTCGTCGTTCTTCTCGCAGGTGGAGATGAGAAATTCCTTCTCGTGAATGGACGCCGTCTCCATAATAGCCATCTTCTTGAACACTTTTTCATAATCAAGACTGAACAGCTTCTTGATTTCCGTGGTGTTCACTCCTGCACGACGGAGATAGGATACTGCCTCAAAGGTTCTCACACCCGTCTTGAAGGTGAAGTTCTTGGTATCCATATAGATACCTGCATACAGGGATTCTGCTTCAAACTGACGAAGGTCAGGATCTGCATCCATATACTGTATAAGTTCTGTCACAAGCTCCGATGCAGATGATGCATAGGGTTCGTGATAGGTTACTATGGCATTGTCGATAAAATCGGTGCTTCGTCTGTGGTGGTCGATTACCACAATCTTCTCTGAAACGTTTAAGAGATTTTCGTTTTCCACAAGGGAGTACTTGTGGGTGTCTACTACAAACACAAGAGTATTCTTGCTCACTATCTCGTCAGAGAAATTCTTACGGATAAACACATCGCTGTAGTCGGGACCAAGTCGGTCGAGCATACGCTGCACCGTCTCGTTGTATGATTCCAGGAGAATCCTAGCCTGCTTACCGCAGTTGGTAATGGCACGATAAAGACCCATTGCCGCACCGAGACAGTCAATATCTCCGTTGCGGTGACCCATTATGATGATGGAGTCGGCATTGCTGATAAGCTCGCGTATAGCCAGGGCAATAACCCTTGCCTTTACTCTGGTGCGTTTTTCGGTCTCCTGAGATTTACCGCCGTAAAAACGGAATTCGTTACTGTCTTTGATAATCGCCTGGTCACCGCCTCTGCCGAGAGCCATATCAAGGGCGGATGAACTGAAAAGTTCGTTGCCCGACAGAGTGTCGCTTCCCATACCCACGCCGATACTCAATGTGGGAGCCATCTTGTTGCCTTCGGAGATTTCTCTTATGGTATCGAGGATGGAGAAGTTGTTATCAATCATCTTATCTACATACTGCTTTTCTACGCACATGATGTAGCGGTCTTTTTCATAACGGCTTACGATAGCGTGGTTGTCACTTGCAAAAGTACTTATTTCTTCTTCAATGGCGGCGACAAGCTTAGGCTTGTCGGCTGCGAGGGTGTCTTGCATAACATCGTCGTAGTTGTCTACAATCATAGTGATAACCGCGGTGTGTTCCTTGTCGTAACGCTCAAGGATGTTGTGATACTCGGTGCGGTCTTCCCAGTAAAGGGATATGATACTGCCGCTAGACAGACGGTCTGCCTTTACCACATTACCAAATACGTGGTAGTGTCTGTCGCTGAACTTGATGTCTCTTGTGAGTTTTGCGCCCTGCTTATCAAAAAGGGCAAGATTGAAATCCGGTATAAACTCCGACAACGGCAATCCCACAATGTGTCTGCCGCCTACCAGTTTGTCAAACATATTGTTGCGCCATATCACAGTGGAGTCGGCATCAAGCAATACCACGGGCATCTGGAATTCTGTCAGAGTGTCGCCTGCCTTGAACTTGGATGAGTCGGTAAGGTGCCTTATATAATGGTCGATATCCTCGCTGCGTTCAATGCGGAATTTGAGGTAGCATACGAGGAATACCACTCCCAACGCCAGTTCCACAAGGGCAATTTTGTAATCATACAAAAACGTCACAAAAGCGAGGGTGAGGATAATCCAGATGTAGTATCCGCAATTTAGTATGATAGATTTGAAAAAGCTTTTAAGGTTCATGTTTAATCTCCTCTTATTCTCTTTCGGTCAGTCGTCTGTAATCGAATATGAAGTCGGTAACTCCCAACATAAGAAGCAGGGTAGGAAGATGTATGGCAGGGATGATAAGACCAATTAGGGTGAACACAAAAAAACCTGCCACGTATATGAGAAGTCTTATAATCTTTTTGAGGTGAAGTTTTTTGAGCAGGAATTCCACAATAGCAAGTCCATACACCATGTATGTTGCAGACATCACGATGATTATATTCGTAATTGCACCTGCCCAGATGGATTCACCTGCAAACAGGGATACTATCCACAATACGGTGAACACCGCCGACATGGAACGGGGAAGACGTATGTGGGAGAATACGGGGTAACCCTCCAGATGTATTCTGTGGCTTTTCTCTATAAGTCCCCTGCCAAGACCAAACACGATGTAGGCACCAAGTCCGCAGAGGATGATGAAGCAGGAGGGGAGTATCATAGCCATAATCTCTTTGATATACCATTCAAGGTCGCCAAAGGCGGATATGAGTTGCTTGCCCCCTTCGCCGCCCTGGGCAGAGAGGATAGCCTTGTAATTTTCAAAAAGTGCGGTAATCGGCTCATTGATATATACGGAGATGAAGTCCACGCCCTTGATTTTGGATATCATGCCTATCCATATAAGGAATGCACCGAGATATGCAAGAGCGCCGAAGCACAATACGGACAAAAGGTTTCCCTTTGCCTTTACTGTGAATCCCATTGCACAACCACCACCGCAGAATATGAGTAGCAGGATCAGTGATAACCCCACTCCCCAGCCGATAGCATCAGGAGAAGTGGTGGAGCAGAGTATTGATGCAAAAGATACTGCGCACAAAGTGACAACTCTGCCCACGCTGCCTGTATAGGACTGATACATAAGGTATGCACCCATACAGATTGCCACGGGCAAGAATGCAAATCCATAGTTTGCCCCTGCAAAGGAGAGCAGAGCGGTCATCAGTATATTTATGATAAAGAAAACATTGCGTTTAACCATTTGATTTACCTCTTATATATAGAGTAAATAATATTATAACACCAAATTTAACAGTTGACAACAAAAATTTGCATATAAAAAGGAAAAAAATATTTTTCGCCCCATCTCCCTATATTGCGAAAGTGGCTTGGCTCCTTGGCTCGAAAAAAGATAAAAAAATAAAAAAATTCCCTTGACATATTGATTTTGTTGTGATATTATTGTAAATTGCTACAATATCTTTTATTTGGTAAATTGGGATGGTTTGCCTTTGCAAAAATCCCAAGGAGTCAAATCCTTGACCGCCCTTGTAACTTCAAGGGTTGGCGGGGAGTCAAGAGATATGCGGTTTTCACAATTACACTTTATAAATTATACGAGGTGATTTTTGTTATGGTACATCCCATCAAGCTTGGCAAAAACGAAAGAATGAGCTATTCAAAATCGAATGAAGTTCTGGAGATGCCAAACTTAATCGAGATACAGAAGAACTCTTATCAGTGGTTCATTGATAAGGGTCTGAAGGAAGTGCTTGAAGATGTGTCTCCCATCTGTGATTATTCCGATAATCTCGTATTGGAATTCAGCGATTATTATCTGGAAGACAATCCCAAGTACTCCATCGAGGAGTGTAAGGCACGTGATGCTACGTATTCCAAGCCTCTTAAGATTAAAGTGCGTCTTATTAACAAAGAGACAGGTGAGGTTAAGGAGCAGGAGATTTTCATGGGAGAACTCCCCCTTATGACCGATCAGGGTACCTTTATTATCAACGGTGCTGAGCGTGTTATCGTCAGCCAGGTTGTAAGAAGCCCCGGTATCTACTTTGCAATGGACCACGACAAGACAGGTAAGGAGCTCTTCACATCACAGGTTATTCCTAACCGCGGTGCTTGGCTCGAGTATGAGAACGATTCCAACGACATCCTTTCCGTACGTATTGACAGAACACGTAAGATCCCTGTTACTGTACTTATCCGTGCATTGGGTGTAGTTACTAATGCCCAGATTCTCGACCTCTTTGGTGAGGAAGAGAAACTTTTGGTTACCTTGGAGAAGGACACCACCTCTGATGCAGAGGAAGCTTTGATTGAGATTTATAAGAAGCTTCGTCCCGGTGAGCCTCCCACGGTTGACAGTGCCACAACATTAATCAACTCACTTTTCTTTGATCCCAAGAGATACGACCTCTCCAGAGTAGGCCGTTTCAAATTCAACCAGAAGCTTGCTATGGCAAACCGTATCAGAAACTGCACAGCAGCAGCTGATATCGTTGATGGCGAGACAGGTGAAATAATAGTTAAATCAGGAGAGCTCATCAGCCGTGAGCAGGCAGAGGCGGTAGAGGCAGCAGGTATCAATGCTGTTACCGTTATCTGTGACGGCAAGGAAGTTAAGGTGTTCTCCAATGATATGGTACGCCTCCAGAACCACGTTGCCTTTGACGTGACCGATATGGACATCACCGAGAAGGTTAAGTTCAGCGTACTCAAAGAGATCCTTGCTCAGTTTGACAAGGAAGATGACATCAAAGCTGAAATCCGCAGAAGAATGGATGAGCTCGTACCCAAGCACATCATTATTGACGATATTTTGGCTTCTATCAACTACCAGCTCAACTTAGACCACGGCATTGGCCACACAGATGATATCGACCATTTGGGTAACCGTCGTCTCCGTGCAGTAGGTGAGCTTTTGCAGAATCAGTTCAGAATCGGTCTTGCACGTCTTGAGAGAATCGTAAGAGAGAGAATGACCATTCAGGATATGGAAGCTCTCACACCTCAGAGCCTTATCAACTCCCGTCCTGTTGTTTCTGCTATTAAAGAGTTCTTTGGTTCTTCACAGCTTTCACAGTTCATGGACCAGACTAACCCTCTGGCTGAACTTACCCATAAGAGAAGACTTTCTGCCCTCGGTCCCGGCGGTTTGAGCCGTGAGAGAGCAGGCTTCGAAGTTCGAGACGTTCACCACTCTCACTACGGACGTATGTGTCCTATTGAGACTCCTGAAGGTCCCAACATCGGTCTTATCAACTCTTTGGCATCCTATGCAAGAGTTAATGAATTCGGTTTCATTGAGGCGCCTTACCGCAAGTTCGATAAGAAGAACCTCAAGGTAACTGACGAGGTAGTTTACATGACTGCCGATATCGAGGACAACTATACCGTTGCCCCCGCCAGTGAGAAAATCAATCCCGACGGCACCTTTGCTAATAAGAAGGTTATCGTTCGTTACAGAGATGAGTTCATCGAGGTTGAGCCTGAGAAGGTTGACTTCGTTGACGTATCACCACGCCAGATCGTATCAGTTGCTACCGCTATGATTCCCTTCCTTGAGAATGACGACGCGGTTCGTGCGCTGATGGGTTCAAACATGCAGCGTCAGGCGGTGCCGCTTCTTACTACCGAGTCACCTATCGTAGGTACAGGTATGGAGTATAAGGCGGCTAAGGATTCAGGTACAGTAGTACTTGCTAAAGAATCCGGTACAGTTGATTACGTATCTGCTGATAAGATTGTAATCAAGGAAAAAGGTGGCAAACTCAGAGAGTATAAGTTCACCAAGTTCATGCGCTCCAACCAGAGCACATGTATCAACCAGAAGCCTATCGTAGCCACAGGTGAGAAGGTTAAGAAAGGTGATGTAATCGCCGACGGTCCTTCTACTGCAAATGGTGAGATTGCTTTGGGTAAGAACATCCTCATCGGCTTTATGACCTGGGAAGGTTATAACTACGAGGATGCTATCTTGATTAACGAAAAGCTTGTTAAGGACGACGTGTTCACATCTATTCATATTGAGGAATACGAGTCAGAATCAAGAGATACCAAACTCGGTCCGGAGGAAATTACCCGTGACATCCCCAACGTAGGTGATGACGCACTCAAAGACCTCGATGAGCGCGGTATTATCAGAATCGGTGCAGAAGTCCGCACAGGTGATATCTTGGTAGGTAAGGTTACACCCAAGGGCGAGACAGAGCTCTCTGCAGAGGAGAGATTGCTCCGTGCTATCTTCGGTGAGAAGGCAAGAGACGTACGTGATACTTCACTCCGTGTACCCCACGGTGAGTCCGGTATCGTAGTAGACGTTAAGGTGTTCACCAGAGAAAATGGTGACGAGCTTCCCCCCGGAGTTAACCAGATTGTACGATGCTATATAGCACAGAAACGTAAGATATCCGTAGGTGACAAGATGGCGGGTCGTCACGGTAACAAGGGTGTTATTTCCAGAATTCTTCCCGAAGAGGATATGCCCTTCCTTCCCGATGGCACACCCTTGCAGATTGTACTCAACCCCTTGGGCGTACCTTCGCGTATGAACATCGGTCAGGTGCTTGAGGTGCATCTCGGTTATGCTGCCAAAGCTCTTGGCTGGAAGATTGCCACCCCCGTATTTGACGGTGCTACAGAGAGTGAAATCAGAGAAACTCTCAAGATGGCAGGCTTCTCCGAAGACGGAAAGACCGTTCTTTATGACGGACGTACCGGTGAGCCCTTTGATAATCCTGTAACCGTAGGTTATATGCACTATCTCAAGCTCGCTCACTTGGTTGACGATAAGATTCACGCACGTTCTACAGGTCCTTACTCCCTCGTTACTCAGCAGCCCCTCGGTGGTAAAGCACAGTTCGGTGGCCAGAGATTCGGTGAGATGGAGGTTTGGGCTCTCGAGGCGTATGGCGCGGCTTATACATTGCAGGAAATCCTCACTGTTAAGTCCGACGACGTTGTGGGCCGTGTTAAGACTTATGAAAGCATCGTAAAAGGCGAGAATGTTCCCAAGCCGGGCGTTCCCGAATCCTTCAAGGTACTTATCAAAGAGTTGCAGAGTTTGGCACTCGATGTAAGTGTACTTGACGAAGAGGGCGGCATCATCCCCATCAAAGAAGATGACGAGGATGACGGCGTAGGTTCACTCCGCTTGAATCTCGAAGGAGACGAACTTGATTTCGGTTCTGATGCAGATGATGCAGAGGACGTAGAGGATGTAGTTGAAGAAGATTACATCGAAGACGAAATCGAAGATGAGGACTTCTTCGATGAGGAAGAAGAGGAAATCAGCGATGACGAACCCTTCATCAAAGAGGTTAACGAGGAAGAGTATGTAGATTTGCTCGACTTTGAGGACCTTGATGATGTAGCAGATATCGAAGACGCGGAGGATCTTGATTCCTTTGACGACGAAGAACAGTATTAATAGGAGGAGAAAGGTATGTTAGAATATAATAATTTTGATGCAATTAAAATTGCCCTGGCTTCTCCCGAGAAAATCAGAGAGTGGTCACGTGGCGAAGTTAAAAAGCCCGAAACCATCAACTACCGCACATTGAAGCCCGAGCGCGACGGTTTGTTCTGCGAGCGTATCTTTGGTCCTACCAAGGATTGGGAGTGTTACTGCGGTAAATACAAGAGAATCAGATACAAGGGTATCGTCTGCGACCGATGCGGTGTTGAGGTTACCCGTTCAAAGGTACGTCGTGAGAGAATGGGCCATATTGAGCTTGCTACTCCCGTATCACACATCTGGTATTTCAAAGGCATCCCCAGCCGTATGGGTCTTATGCTTGACGTATCTCCCAGAGCGTTGGAAAAGGTGCTCTATTTCGCATCATATATCGTAATCGATCCCGGTAAGACTGATCTTATGAAGAAACAGATCCTTGCCGAGAAAGAATACCGCGACACCCTCGAGAAATACGGCGAGGGCAAGTTCCGTGTAGGTATGGGTGCAGAAGCAATCAAAGAACTTCTTTCCGAGATTGACCTTGAGAAAGAGTCTGCAGAGCTCAAGAAAGAGCTTGAGGACGCTCAGGGCCAGAAGAAAGTAAGAATAGTAAAACGTCTTGAAGTTGTAGAGGCATTCCGTCTTTCAGGCAATAAGCCCGAGTGGATGGTAATGGATGTTGTGCCTGTAATCCCCCCCGAGATTCGTCCTATGGTACAGCTCGATGGTGGCAGATTTGCAACATCTGACCTTAACGACCTTTACAGACGAGTTATTAACAGAAACAACCGTCTCAAGAGACTCTTAGAGCTCGAAGCACCCGACATCATCGTTCGTAACGAGAAGAGAATGCTTCAGGAGGCAGTTGACGCCCTTATAGATAACGGCAGACGTGGCAGACCCGTTACAGGTTCATCCAACCGTCCCCTCAAATCCCTTTCTGATATGCTCAAAGGTAAGCAGGGTCGTTTCAGACAGAACCTTCTCGGTAAGCGTGTTGACTATTCAGGCCGTTCCGTTATCGTTGTAGGCCCTGAACTCAAGATTTATCAGTGCGGTTTGCCTAAGGAAATGGCACTCGAACTTTTCAAACCCTTCGTAATGAAACGCCTTGTTAACGATGGCTTCTGCCACAATATCAAGAGCGCAAAGCGTATGGTAGAGAGAGTTCGTCCCGAGGTTTGGGATATGCTTGAAGATGTTATCAAAGAGCGTCCCGTGCTTTTGAACCGTGCTCCTACACTTCACCGTCTTGGTATTCAGGCATTTGAGCCTATCTTGGTAGAAGGCAGAGCCCTCAAACTCCACCCCCTCGTATGTACAGCGTACAACGCGGACTTCGACGGTGACCAGATGGCTGTTCACGTACCCCTTTCACCCGAGGCACAGGCCGAGGCAAGATTCCTCATGCTCTCTGCCAACAACATCTTGAAGCCTCAGGATGGTAAAGCGGTTACAGTACCTACTCAGGATATGGTTCTCGGTAGCTACTACCTCACTATTGAAAAACCCGGTGAGCCCGGCGAAGGCAAATACTTCTCATCAGTTGATGAAGCAATATTTGCATATAACATGGGTGCACTTGGTCTCCACGCTCCTATCAAAGTGCTTGTTGAGAAGACCGATGCAGACGGCACAAAGCGTTCCAAGATTATAGATGCTACAGTTGGTCGTCTTATATTCAATGCAAATATTCCCCAGGACCTCGGCTTTGTAGACAGAAGCAACCCCGAGAACGAGTTTGAACTTGAGGTTAACTTCGTAGTTGACAAGAAAGTCCTCGGTAGAATCGTTGACAACTGCATCCGTGTTCACAACACCACAGAGACAGCAGATGTGCTTGACAAGATCAAGTCCCTCGGCTTCAAGTTCTCCACAAGAGGAGCAATCACTATCAGCGTATCCGATATGGAGATTCCCGATGCCAAGGGTGAAATTCTTGCTCAGGCAGAGAAGGACGTTGATAAGGTTACCAAGCAGTATAAACGCGGTCTTATCTCCGACGAGGAGAGATACTCAAGCGTTATCGGTGTATGGAACGATGCGGTAGACAAGATTTCTAACGCACTTATCGATAACCTTGACGAATTCAACCCCATCTACATGATGGCAACCTCCGGTGCGCGTGGTAGTAAAGACCAGATCAAACAGCTCGCAGGTATGCGTGGTCTTATGGCGGATACATCAGGTAGAGCTATTGAGATTCCTATCAAGGCTAACTTCCGTGAAGGTCTTAACGTACTTGAGTACTTTATTTCTACTCACGGTGCCCGTAAAGGTCTTGCGGATACAGCGCTTCGTACTGCGGACTCAGGTTACCTCACAAGACGTCTTGTTGACGTTTCCCAGGATGTTATCATCCGTGAGCATGACTGCGGTACTACAGATGGTATCGTAGCAATAGATATCAAAGACGGCAACGAAGTTATCGAATCACTCCACGACCGTCTTGTTGGCAGAGTAGCTATGGAGGATGTTGTTCATCCCGAGACAGGCGAGGTCATCGTATCAGCTGACCAGCTTATGACAGTAGTTGACGCCAATAAAGTTATCAAAGCAGGTGTTAAAGCCGTTAAGATCAGAAGCATCCTCACATGCCACTCCAAGGTGGGTGTATGTGCTAAATGTTACGGTTCTAACCTTTCAAACGGCAAATTGGTTAACGCAGGTGAAGCTGTTGGTATCATCGCTGCTCAGTCAATCGGTGAGCCTGGTACACAGCTTACAATGAGAACGTTCCATACCGGTGGTGTTGCGGGTGAAGATATTACCCAGGGTCTCCCCCGTGTCGAGGAACTTTTCGAGGCAAGAAAGCCCAAGGGCTTGGCGGTTGTTACCGACAATGCCGGTGTGGCAGAGCTTGTTGAGACCAATAAGAAACGTGAAATCGTAGTCACCAATAACGAGACAGGCGAGAAGAATACCTACCTCATCCCCTACGGCTCAAGAATCAAAGTTGAGAACGGTCAGGTGCTTGAAGCAGGAGACGAACTCACCGAAGGTTCAATCTATCCCCAGGATTTGCTCCGTATCAAGGGTATCACCTCCGTACAGAACTACCTCATTCAGGAAGTTCAGAGGGTTTACCGCTTGCAGGGTATCGACATCAACGATAAGCATATCGAAGTTATCGTTCGTCAGATGCTCCGCAAGGTACGCATAGAGGAGCAGGGCGATACCAACCTCCTCGTTGGTTCAATGATAGACAGAGCAGAATTCGATACCGTATATGAAGAGGCAGTTGCAGCAGGCAAGAATCCTCCTGCATGCAGTCCCGTTCTCCTCGGTATCACCAAGACAGCTCTTGCTACCGACTCCTTCCTTTCTGCAGCATCCTTCCAGGAGACTACCAGAGTCCTCACAGATGCCGCTACCAAGGGTAAGGTGGATCCCCTTATCGGTCTTAAAGAGAACGTTATTATCGGTAAGCTCATCCCCGCAGGTACAGGTATGCCTATCTACTCTGATATCGACATCACAACTCCCATCGTTCATAGCGAAACAGTGCTTGAAGATGTAGTTGATATGTAATAAGATTCATAGCCTAGACTCCCGAGAGAAATCTCTCGGGAGTTTTTATTTTTGCGGTATTTCCACTGACCACTCACCCATAGCTAATCTGTCGCATACCATAATATGATTGAATTATGAAAGGGTGGTCTTATGGCGTTCAAAGGCGGAGAAAAGCATATCTTTTTGGGAGGAAATACCCCCTACGGCTTTTTCTCTTATTACAACCACATGCTATCTCACACAAAGGCACGAAAGATTTATTGTATCAAGGGTGGCCCGGGCACGGGCAAATCGACCCTTATGAAGACCGTGGCAGAGGCGGTGCGGAGCCGTGGCGCAGATGTGGAATATGCCCATTGTTCTTCTGATCCCACTTCCCTTGATGCGGTCATTATTCGCCCTGCGTCTATCGCACTGGTTGACGGCACCGAACCCCATATCGTTGACCCAAAATACCCCGGCGCAGTAGATACTATAATCAACCTGGGTTCTTGCTGGGACGAAAATGCACTCCGTCCCTACAAAGAAGCAATTATAAGCGTGAAGGAGAAGATTTCCTCGGAGTTTGCCCGCGCATACAGATATCTGGCATCTGCGAAATGCCTTTGCGACGAGACGGAGGAGATCTACAAAAAGTGCCACACCACTAACTGCCATCGCATATATGCAGAGAAGATACTCTACAGTGAGTTTGCTGAATCTCCCATAGCAGAAGTGCGGGGCAGATCCCGCAGACTCTTTGCCTCTGCTATCACTCCTGAGGGGGTGATAAATTATTGTGATACTATCCTTTCAGGGTATAAGGTGTATGTGCTCAAAGGTTATGTGGGTGACACTCTCACTATCATACGGGATATGGCATTGGACAGGGGATTTGATACGGAAGAGTACTATTGCCCGCTGTATCCCGATAGCCGTATAGAGCACCTTCTTGTGCCTTCCCTCAATATAGCCTTCACCACCTCGGATCGTCACCACGGTTATAAGGGTGACGAGACGGAGGACTTTGGTGAATATATGAGCCGTTATCTGCTTGGCCAATGTATAGAGGAGCGGGATTTTGCGGAATCGGAGTCGGATAAACTCATCGGCAGAGCCATATCCGTCATAAGACGGGCAAAGGAGCACCACGATATTTTAGAAAAATATTATATACCCGCCATGGACTTTGACGGACTGGGCGAGATAGGAGAAAAAACCGTCAAAGAAATACTTGAATTTATCTGATAATACTGATATAATTGACACATATAGGATTTATTTCATAAACCCCTCGGGAGCTACGTTCGTTGTGCTCTTTTGGGGTACGACAATCAGTATACAATGTACCTTCAGGAGGACTAATTCATATGAGAAACGTTTATGATGTGCTGAGCGAAAGAGGGCTCATTGCACAGGTTACCCACGAAGAAGAGATAAGAGAGCTTCTCGGTAAAGAGAAAGTCACCTTCTATATCGGCTTTGACCCCACAGCCGACAGTTTGCATGTGGGACACTTTTTGCAGATGGTGGTAATGCGCCATATGCAGATGGCAGGCCACAGACCTATCGCCCTTGTGGGTGGTGGTACAGGTCATATCGGCGATCCCTCAGGCAGAACCGATATGCGCCAGATGATGACTAAGGAGACTATCGATCACAACTGCGAGAAGTTTAAGGAACAGCTCTCCCGTGTGATAGACTTCACCGACGGTAAAGCCATTATGGTAAATAATGCAGACTGGCTTCTCGATCTCAACTATGTTGAGTTTTTGAGAGACATTGGCTCCTGCTTCTCTGTAAACAAAATGCTTGCAGCAGAGTGCTTCAAACAGCGTCTTGAGAAGGGCTTGTCCTTTTTGGAGTTCAACTATATGCTTATGCAGAGCTATGACTTTTTGATGCTCAGCCGTGAGTATGATTGTAAGATAGAACTTGGTGGTGACGACCAGTGGAGTAACATCCTTGGCGGTATCGATCTTTGCAGAAGAAAGGATCAGAAGCAGGTTTATGGTATGACCTTCACCTTGCTCACCAATAGCGAAGGCAAGAAAATGGGTAAGACCCAGAGCGGAGCATTGTGGCTTGATGCCAATAAGACCTCTCCCTACGATTTCTATCAGTATTGGAGAAACGTTGATGATGCCGACGTTATTAACTGCTTGAAGCTCATTACCTTCGTTCCTATGGAAGAGATCAGAGAACTTGAGAAGCTCGAGGGTGCGGAACTTAATCAGGCAAAGAAACTCCTTGCCTATGAGGTTACCAAGATGGTACACGGTGAAGAGGAGGCCACAAGGGTTAAGGAAGCAGCCGAAGCGGTATTCGGCGGTGGTATGTCTTCTGCCAATATGCCCAGCTCCGAGATAGCAGCCGCTGATGTGGCACAGGGTATCAACATTCTTGATCTTATGGTTACCTGCGGTCTCGCTCCTTCAAAGGGTGAGGGCAGACGTCTTGTTCAGCAGGGCGGAGTAAGCCTTAACGGTGAGAAGGTTACAGCCATTGATTATACCGTAGGCGAAGGCGACTTCACCGACGGCGAAGCGATCATCAAAAAGGGTAAGAAAGTATTCCACAGAGTAGTTATTAAATAATTTATAATTTGCACTTTGCCGGGGACGGATTGTCCGTGGCAGAGTGCTTTTTAGTCTTTTTTGAAAAAGGAAGGATAAATTTATGAAGATACGTGATATTGCAAGCGTAATTGATGCAACGGTGCTCAGCGGTGAAGAGTTTTTGGACACAGAGGTACTTTCTGCTTACGGATGCGATCTCATGAGTGATGTACTGGCATTTGTAGAGGATCAGTGTATGCTCCTCACAGGCCTTATCAACCCTCAGGTTATCCGCACAGCAGAGATGGTGGACATGAAGGCAATCGTGTTTGTACGTGGCAAAGAGCCCACCGAGGAGATTCTGGAGCTTGCCCGTGAGGCAGGTATAGCAATCCTCGCCACCAAACTGCCCATGTATATTTCCTGCGGTAAGTTGTACGAGGCAGGAATAAAGCAGTAACGGAGGTGCCATTATGGGAGACAATTCATATAAATTGCACTTTGATATTGATGGTGAGGACTTCTCCGTTGCAGGTGAGGCGTCCAGCAATATCAAAAAGGTGCTGGGCAAGTTGGGTGTACCTCCCGTTATCGTGCGCAAGGTGGCGGTTGCCACTTATGAGGGCGAGATAAATATGGTTATCCATGCCGATGGTGGTACCATTGATGTGGAGATTACTCCCGAGATAATCAAGATCCTGCTTAAAGACAAAGGCCCCGGTATCAAGAGTATTGACCTTGCTATGCAAGAGGGTTACTCCACTGCATCTGCCCAGGTGCGTGAACTCGGTTTTGGTGCGGGTATGGGCCTTCCCAATATGCAAAAATACACCGACTATATGAAGGTGACTTCCGAGGTTGGTGTAGGCACTACTATAGAAATGCATGTCAATATGAAATAAAGCGCATTACGGGCGGTTCATAAGTGATATGCACCAAAGGAGTGAAGAAAATGAGTGATATTTTTCATTCGGTTACTCTGGATAAAGATAAATGTAAGGGCTGTACCAACTGTATCAAGCGTTGTCCTACTCAGGCGATTCGCGTACGGGATGGCAAGGCCAAGATAATAAAAGAACGTTGTATAGACTGTGGTGAGTGTATCAGAGTGTGTCCTTACCATGCGAAAAAGGCAATCACCGACGAGCTTTCCATACTCAGCAATTTCAAATACAACATTGCATTGCCTGCCCCTACTTTTTATGGACAGTTTGCAAATCTCAAGGACGTCAACACCCTCCTGAACGCTCTTAAAAAGCTGGGTTTTGACGATGTGTTTGAGGTGGCGTATGCGGCGCAGATTATCACTAATGAGACTCGTAAACTTCTTGCCGAAGGCAATCTTGTAAAGCCGATTATAAACTCTGCCTGCCCCACGGTAGTCAAGCTTATATGTGCCAGATTCCCCAGTCTTATAGATCATATCCTTCCCGTTATATCGCCTATGAATCTTGCGGCAAGGATGTCAAGACAGATAGTTAAGGATAAACTCGGCTATACCGATGAGGAGATAGGTGTATTCTTTATTACTCCCTGTGCGGCGAAGGCCACCTGTGCCAAGCAACCCATCGGCTCGGACAAATCCTATATAAACGGCACCTTCTCCATAAGGAATATATACCTTAAGGTATTGCCCCATATCAATTCGGATGTAGATACGGATATCAGTAAAGCCACTTTTGACGGAGTGTGCTGGGCGGTCAGCGGTGGTGAAGTGAGAGGTCTTGCCATTGATAACTATGTGGCAGTTGACGGAATACATAATGTGATTGAGGTTATGGAAGCGATTGAGGCAGACAAACTGAACGATATTGATTTCGTAGAAGCCCTTGCCTGCACAGGCGGTTGCGTTGGTGGCCCTCTCAATGTGGAGAATAACTTTGTTGCCCGCACCCGTATCAAGAAGATGGCGTCCAAGACCACCGGTAAGGAGAAGATTCCCGACAGTGTGGATGTCAGATGGGATACTCCGCTGGAGCCGAACACAGTTCTTAATCTGGATGATAATATACTTGTAGCAATGCAGAAGATGGCAAAGATGAACGAGATTTATGAACAGCTTCCTCATCTTGATTGCGGTTCCTGTGGTTCTCCCTCCTGCAAGACTTTGTCGGAGGATATAGTGAGAGGTTTTGCTACAGAGACGGATTGTATATTCAAATTCAGGGAAAAGGTTGCGGCCCTCACCCAGGATATGCCCGAGATGGAGGGAATTGATTTTTCCGATTGATCAGGAGAGATGCTTATGACTATAAATACACTTGTTGAAATATTAAACGCTACGCCTCTTACCGACACCTCAACAGATAAAGAGGTGACGGGTTGCTATGTGTGCGACCTGTTGAGTCTTGCTATGGGCAAGGTGCAGGCGGGGGATGCGTGGATAACGGTGCAGACCAATATCAATATTGCTGCCATCTCCGTTCTCACTGATGCTGCTTGTGTAGTGGTGGCAGAGGGTATGCCCGTGGAAGACAGCGTAATTGCCAAGGCAAACAAAGAGGAAGTAGTAATCCTTAAAACTGACCTCAGCGCCTTTGATGCGGCTATGGCCATAGGTAAACTTTTATGAAAGCGTCCTATGACTTCCACATCCACACCGCCCTTTCTCCTTGCGGAGACGGGGATATGACCCCAAACAACATTGTCAATATGGCAATCTTAAAAGGCCTTGACGTGATTGCCATCACCGACCACAACACCTGTCGTAATGCGAAAGCATGTATGGAGTGTGCGGAGGAGACGGATCTCCTGGTAATTCCCGGTATGGAGGTTGAGACGGCGGAGGAGTGCCATATAGTGTGTCTTTTCCCCGATATAGAATCCGCTATGGAGATGGACGGAATTGTCCGTGAGCATCTGCCTGCTATAAAGAACCGTACCGATATTTTTGGTGAGCAGTTGATAATGGATAAGGATGACAATATCGTAGCCCATGAGGACAATATGCTGGTTACCGCCACATCGTTGAGTGTTGCCCAAGTGGCAGACAAAGTATCGTCCCTTGGGGGAGTGGCTTTTCCTGCTCATGTTGACAAAAGCTCATACAGCATCATATCCAACCTCGGCTACATAGATGAGAGTTATGGCTTTGCCACAGTGGAGGTGAAGAATCCCGCCAAGGTGTCGGAGATGGAGGATGCACATCAGCTTTCCCGATTCAATATAGTCCATGATTCCGATGCCCATTACCTATGGGATATATCCGAACGCAAATATTTTCTCGAGGTGGAGGATTTTACCCGAAAGGGGATAATTAATAAAATAAAAGAGCAAAAATTATCGTAAAACATTACAAATTGACAAAAAAATATTTTTTATAAATTTTTTCAAAATATTGTGGAAATCCAAGAAGTTTTGTGGTATAATTTATATGTGTCAAAAATTGTTAAAAAAATAACAAATATTATAAATAAAATAGGAGGATGACAAATGAGTGAAAAGACGACCCCTGCTTTTGTAATGACAAAAGAGCAGGAAGAGAAGGTACAGCAGATTATTGCTAAGTACAAAGACACCGATGGCGCATTGATCCCGGTTCTTCATGAGGTTCAGGAAGTAATCGGTTATCTTCCCATCGAGGTACAGAAGGTTATTTCAAAAGGCCTTAACGTACCTGCATCCGAGATCTATGGCGTAGTTACATTCTACACCCAGTTCTCAATCAATCCCAAGGGTAAGTACAAAATCGGCGTTTGCCTTGGTACTGCCTGCTATGTAAAGGGTTCAGGCGATATCCTTGAGAAGATCAAGCAGATTATCGGTATTGATGTTGGCGAGTGCAGTGCAGATGGTAAGTTCTCCCTTGAGGCTACCCGTTGTATCGGTGCTTGCGGACTTGCTCCCGTATTTACTGTTAACGATGATGTTTACGGACGTCTTGTTGTAGACGACGTAGAGGGCATCCTCGCTAAGTATATGGACTGATATGACTGAGTTATCCCTGCATATTTTAGACATAGTCAAAAATTCGACCAAAGCAGGAGCGACGGTAGTCAAGGTAGGGGTTTCTGAGAGTACGGAGGATAATCTCATCACCATCACCATCACCGATAACGGTTGCGGTATGGATGAGGAATTTCTCTCTCAGGTGACAGACCCTTTCAAGACCACCCGCACCACCCGCAAAGTAGGGATGGGGTTGTCCCTTTTCAAAGAGGCGGCCAATCTCACCGGCGGCGGATTTGATATCACATCCGAAGTCGGCAAGGGCACAGTGGTTACTGCATCTTTTGTAAGAGACAGTATTGACCGTCAGCCCCTGGGCGATATGGCATCTACAATGGTTACTTTGATTGGAGGCAGTCCTGATACGGATTTTGTCTACACCCACACCTTTGATGGTGGGGAGTTTACACTGTCTACTGCAGAGGTCAGAAATATCTTGGGTGATGTGGAGATAACCGCACCCGAGATTCTTGCATGGATAAGCGGATATATCAAAGAAGGTCTGGATGAGATATACAAATAATCTATTAGGAGGAATTCGGTATGAAAAGCTTAGCAGAACTTGAGCAGATCAGAAATAAGATGGCAAACAAGATAAATGTGAGAAACGAAGACGAAGGCAACACAAGAATCGTTGTTGGTATGGCTACTTGCGGTATTGCAGCAGGTGCACGTCCCGTTCTTACAGCTATGATGGAAGAAATTGAAAAAAGAGGCATTGCCAACGCATACGTTACACAGACAGGTTGCGTAGGTATGTGCAAATACGAGCCCATCGTTGAGGTTTATGGTGCAGACGGTTCAAAGACCACATACATCAAGATGGACGCTACAAAAGCTGTTCGTGTAATCAACGAGCACATAGTTAACGGCAATGTTGTGGCAGAGTTCACAATCGGAGCAGAAAAATAATACAAGGAGGATTACGTTAAAATGGAATTAGCAAGAGCACACGTGCTTGTCTGCGGTGGTACCGGATGTACTTCCTCCGGCAGCGAGAAGATTATTGCAGCACTTGAGAATAGTCTTAAAGAGAAAAATCTTGAAAACGAGATTAAAGTAGTAAGAACCGGTTGCTTTGGCCTTTGCGCATTGGGACCGATTATGATTGTTTATCCCGAGGGTGTATTCTATAGCATGGTTACTCCCGAGGATATCCCCGAGATTGTTGAAGAGCACTTCTTGAAGGGTAGAGTTGTTAAACGCCTTGTTTATAAAGAGACAATCGCAGAGGATGACAGTGTTAAATCCTTGAACGAGGTTGACTTCTACAAAAACCAGATGCGTATAGCACTCCGCAACTGTGGTGTTATCAACCCCGAGGACATTGATGAGTATATCGGTTACGGCGGTTACAGTGCGCTTGGTAAAGTTCTCACCGAGATGAAACCTCAGGAAGTAATCGACGAGATTAAGAAATCCGGCCTCCGCGGACGTGGTGGTGCAGGTTTCTCCACAGGTATGAAATGGCAGTTCACTGCTGATGCTCCCGGAGAGCAGAAGTTCGTTGCTTGTAATGCGGACGAAGGTGACCCCGGTGCATTCATGGACAGATCCGTTTTGGAAGGCGACCCCCACTCACTTATTGAGGCAATGGCTATTGCCGCTTATGCAGTAGGTGCAGACAGAGGTTTTGTATATATCAGAGCTGAGTACCCCATCGCTGTTAAGCGTCTTAACATCGCTATTGAACAGGCGAGAGAATACGGACTTCTCGGCAAGAACATCTTCGGCACAGACTTCAACTTCGATATGGAGCTTCGTCTTGGCGCAGGCGCATTCGTTTGCGGTGAGGAAACAGCTCTTATGACAAGTATTGAAGGTCACCGTGGTGAGCCCCGTCCCCGTCCTCCCTTCCCTGCAATCAAAGGTTTGTGGCAGAAGCCCACACTTCTCAATAACGTTGAGACCTATGCTAACATCACCGCAATCATCAATAACGGTGCTGATTGGTTCAACAAGATTGGTACAGAGAAGAGCAAGGGTACAAAGGTATTCGCAGTAGGTGGTAAGATTAATAACACCGGTCTTGTGGAAGTTCCTATGGGTACAACCTTGCGTGAAGTTGTATATGATATCGGTGGCGGTATCCCCAACGGCAAAGAGTTCAAAGCAGCACAGACTGGTGGTCCTTCAGGCGGCTGTATCCCTGCTCACCTTATCGACACTCCCATTGACTATGATAACCTTACAGCTATCGGCTCAATGATGGGTTCCGGTGGTCTTATCGTAATGGACGAAGATACCTGTATGGTTGATATCGCTAAATTCTTCCTCGAGTTTACAGTAGATGAATCCTGCGGTAAGTGTACTCCCTGCCGTGTAGGTACCAAGAGATTGCTCGAAATCCTCAACAAGATTACCGAAGGCAAAGGCACATTGGAGGATATCGATAAGTTGGAAGAACTTTGCTATTCTATCAAGGATTCTGCATTCTGCGGTCTTGGTCAGACAGCTCCCAACCCCATCCTCAGCACACTCAAGTACTTCAGAGACGAGTATATTGCTCACGTTGTAGATAAGAAATGTCCTGCAGGCGTATGTAAGGCACTTGTTTCTTACAAGATTGATCCCGAGAAATGTAAGGGTTGCAGTCTCTGTGCTAGAAACTGCCCTGTTGGTGCAATCACAGGCAAGATCAAAGAGCCCTACGTAATTGATACCGATAAGTGTATCAAGTGTGGCGTTTGTGAGAGTGCTTGTAAGTTCAAGGCAATTACGAAGTGAGGAGGAGAGAGAACCAATGAATATGGTAAACATTAAAATCAACGGCGGCGAATACAGTGTGCCGTCCACATATACAGTTCTTGATGCGGCAAGAGATGCGAATATTCACATTCCCACCCTTTGCTACCTCAAAGACGTAAACGAAATCGGCGCATGCAGAATGTGCCTTGTTGAAATCAAAGGCGCAAGAGCTCTTCAGGCAGCTTGTGTATATCCCGTATCCGAGGGTATGGAAGTTTTCACAAACTCTCCCAAGGTTCGCAAAGCAAGAAAGGCAAACCTCGAGCTTATACTTTCTAACCACGAGCGCAAGTGCCTTACCTGCGTAAGAAACAAGAACTGCGAATTGCAGACAATGTGTGAAGAACTCGGTGTTGACGAGATCCGTTACGAAGGCGAAAACAAGGTTTATGCAATCGATGATTTTTCACCTTCAATCGTACGTGATAACAACAAATGCGTACTTTGCAGACGTTGTATCGCAGTATGTTCAAAAATCCAGACCGTAAATGCTATCGGTGCTATCGACAGAGGTATCGGCACCCACGTTGGCAGCATCTTTGAGAAATCCCTCAACGAGACTTCCTGCGTAATGTGCGGTCAGTGTATTGCAGCTTGCCCCGTAGGCGCACTCAAAGAGAAGGATTCCACCAAAGAGGTATGGGATGCTATCCACGATGAGACCAAGCACGTTGTAGTTCAGGTTGCTCCTGCAGTTCGTGCTGCTATCGGTGAAGAGTTCGGCATGGAAATCGGCACCCGTGTGACAGGCAAGATGGTTGCTGCTATCAAGAGACTTGGTGTTGACAGAGTATTTGACACAGATACTGCTGCTGACCTTACAATTATGGAAGAGGGTACAGAGTTCATTTCAAGAGTTAAGAATGGTGGTAAACTCCCCATGATTACCTCCTGCAGCCCCGGCTGGATTAAGTTCTGTGAGCACAACTACCCCGATTTCTTGGATAATCTTTCCACCTGTAAATCTCCCCACGAGATGTTCGGTGCAATCATTAAATCCTACTATGCAGAGAAAGAGGGCATCAACCCCGCAGATATCTATGTAGTATCTGTAATGCCCTGTACTGCTAAGAAGTATGAGGCACAGAGAGAAGAGATGAAGGGTACAGGCTACCGTGACGTTGATGCGGTTATCACCACAAGAGAACTTGCAAAGATGATCAAAGAGTGCGGTACCGACTTCGTTAAACTCGCAGACGAAGAGTTCGACAGACCCTTCGGCCCCGCAACAGGTGCAGGCGTTATCTTCGGTGCTACCGGTGGTGTTATGGAAGCAGCTCTTCGTACAGTATATGAAGTATTGGAAGGCAAGCCCATGGCAAACATTGAGTTTGATGCAGTTCGTGGTACAGAAGGCATCAAAGAGGCAGAGGTTGAGGTTGCCGGCATGAAAGTTCGTGTGGCGGTTGCTCACGGTCTCGGCAATGCACGTAAACTTCTCGACAGCATCAAATCCGGTGAGAAGAACTACGAGTTCATCGAGATTATGGGTTGCCCCGGCGGTTGCGTAACCGGTGGCGGTCAGCCTATCGTATCTGCAAGAGTACAGGCAGAAGTTGATGTTAAGAAGGCAAGAGCTAAAGCTCTCTATGATGAGGACAGAGCATCAACCCTTCGCAAATCCCACGAGAATCCCGCAATCAAAGAACTCTATGCTGAGTACCTCGGCGAGCCCTGCGGTCACAAATCTCACGAGCTTTTGCACACTCACTATTTTGACAGATCCGACGTATAATCCGTATCTGATTAAGATTAACAACCCGACAGGCTTTTTGGCTTGTCGGGTTTTGATTTGCCTTGGTGTTTTGTCAAAAATGGCAGATTATTGTTACTATAAGGTTACAAATGTGTTTGAAACGTGTGGCAAGTAAATATTACTATTGACTATATTTGAGGTGGGTGTTAAAATTATAGAGTAAGTTTATACCTTAAAATAGGAGGAAAATCACTATGAGAACTTTCAAGAAAATCTCTGCTTTGGTAATTGCTATAGCAATGATTATGACTTGTGCGTTCACAACTGTCAGCTTCGCAGCTGAATTCACAGATGTGGCAGACACAAACATGTATGCAACTGCAATTGCTGAACTTGCAGACAAAGGCATAATAAACGGTTATGCAAATGAGGACGGCACATATAGCTTCAAACCCGAGGGCGAGATCACCCGTGCTGAATTTGCAAAAATCATCGCAGTAGCAAGTGCGCCTAAGGGTTTCACTTTCCCCGCTGCAGTATCAAGCTTCACAGACGTTGAGGCAGGTCACTGGGCAGTACCCTACATTGAGTATGCAGTAAAATCAGGCATTATCAATGGTATGGGTGATGGCCTTTTTGCTCCCAGTGCTCCCGTTACATACGCTCAGGCTGTTAAGATGGTTGTTTGTGCTCTTAACTACGGCGCAGTAATCACTCCTGCTCCTGCGGGCACACCCTGGTATCAGCCTTATATTGAGCTTGCAAATGCTAAGAACATTACTCTTAACGCTTTTGGCAATCCCGATTCCAATGCAGTTCGTGGCCTCGTTGCACAGCTCACATACAATATGACCAAGACCAATCCCCTCGTGCAGACAGGTAATGGCTCATATAGTGACAGTGTTGAGTCTTCTCCTTATCCCGAGGAGAAGGTAGAGGGTCAGGTAGTTGCAATTTATGACAGAATGTTCTTCGGCGTTAACGGTAACCCCAGAACAGATGAGATTATTCTCAAAATCGGTGATGACAGATATGAATATCTCAACATGGGTGACAAGAGTGCTGAAGATTTTGACCAGTATTTCGGATACAAGGTTGACGTGGTTTATGTTGAAGACGATTCCGGCGATAAAGTAATCGAAAGCATAAGCAAAGATAAGAAAAACAAGGTATATGAGATCTCAGGCGAAGACATCAGCAATATCACCGAGTCTGTATTTGAATACTACGACGATTCAGATACAAAAGACGGTATTTCAAAGCTTAAGATCAATGACGAAATGAGCATTGTATTGAACAATGGTAACATTGATTCCGAGGATTATATGGATGCGCTTGATATCGATAGCGGTGACATCACCTTCATCGATGCTGACGGCAACGGTGTTATGGATGTAGCTTTCATCAGCTGCTATGAGACTTACTTTGTAAGCAGCGTTTCCAAATCAAGCGATACATACACAGTTTATGACAAGTTTGATTCTTCAAAAGACCCCCTCATTCTTAATGACAAGACACAGGAACTCACAGTTAAGATTGTAACCAATACCGCAAAGCTTACTGAATGCACATTGGCAAGCATTACAAAAGACTGCGTATTGTCCGTTGCAGTATCTGCAGATGATGAGGATGTAATGGAAATTATCATTTCCAAAAAGACTGCTTCCGGTTCTTCTTCCACATCAGCGGTTAAGGGCTTTAAGGATGACAGCATAAAATTCGATAGCGAGTATGTTCCTGTTAGTGGTTATTATAAATCTATTTCAGATCAGTCAAGCCAGTCACTTAATGTAGGTGATGTTTGCACTGCATATCTTGATTTTAACGGCAAACTTGTTGCAGTAAGCAAGACAGAAACAGCTACTAACTACGGTTATATTACTAAGGTTGGTACAAAGTCCAGCAGCATGGATGACGATGAGTATTTTGTTCGTTTGTATTCATCTTCAACATATAACGAATACCCTGTTGCTTCCAAAGGCTTCAAGCTCAACGGTAAGTCATCTGATGGCGAGGCTCTTGAAGATGCAATCCGTGCTTCTGCAGAGATCATAAATGCAGATAAGGATGAAAGCAAGATAGAAAATGCTGTAAAAGCAACTCCTGTTAAGTACGAGATTGTAAACGGCGAACTCAAGGCTGTTTATGTTGTAGATGCGGTTACAGACGAGGATGATGATGATTATATCTCAACTGCAATTCACCCCAATTACATTGCAGAGGGTATGCAGGAGCTCAAGTTCCAGTCATCCAACAATGCTTTCTACAAGGGTTCTACCAAGAAGTTTTCTATCTCTTCTGCTACCAAGGTAATAGTTGTTCCTTTCGATAGAAATGAAAACAAATATAAATTCACAACCGGTGCAAGTTACTTCACCAATGGCCTTACCTATTATGTTGACGCTTTTGATGGCGTTGGCACCGGTGCTTCAAAGGTAGTAGTTGTTTATGGTACAAGCACCACAATTAAAGCAACAGCTCCCTCACTTTTGGTTAAAGAGATAGAGCATACCCTTTCAGACGATAATTCCACCAACATCTACCGTCTCCACTATCACAAGCTCGGCACCAACGACGCTGTTTACAGCAATTACTACACTACCGACAGTGATGTGTTTGCAGATGTAAAGATGGGCGACATTATCAAGGTATTCGCAACAGATGATGTGGTAGAAAAGGTTCAGAAATGGTTCTCTGCAGAGGATTTGGAAATCCCTGAGGATATTGATGATAACGTACGTTATAACCACGATGTAGAAGGTTATACTTACTATGATATCGGTGGTGAGTATTTCGCTCAGTTCGGTACAGTAATGGCTATTCCCAAGGGCGATGATCCTAAGGAGCACATTGATATATCCACAACAGGTGACGAAAAAGATATCCACACATACAAGCTCAAGTCCACAACCCCTGTTATCAGATACACAGGCGATGAGGATAAACCCTTTGAATTCGGCAAAACTCTTGACGAAATCGCGGATATCGATCCCTCTCCTTCTGCAGCATCCAAGGTATTTGTTTCTCACACAGGTAGCAACTATCCCGCTGCAATCGTTATTTACGAATAATACGATACTTAAAAAGGCACTCTGTATGGAGTGCCTTTTTTGTTGCATAGTTCAATATTTATATCATCGAATTGTATGATTTTATTTTAATAAAAGACAAAGAAAAAAGCCACGGTATATACCGTGGCTTTGTATTTTGTTTTTGATTAAAGAACCAAGGACAAAACAAAAGAAGTTACAACAAACAATATAGCTACAGCAGTTGTAATGCGGCTGAGCATAGCGTCCATTGTGCGGGCTTTGTTTTTGCCGAAGAATGTTTCAGCACCGCCGCTGATGCTTCCTGAAAGTCCTGCCTGCTTACCTGACTGAAGCAGTACAACAACAACCAAAGCGATTGAAAGAATAACATGTATAATCTTCAATGTAAGAACCAATTTAAGCACCTCCAATACAAAAGTAATTATATGATAACACACAAATTAAGATTTTGCAATATCAAATTAATTATTTTTTTCCTCTCTTGCCTTTTTTGTGAGATAAATGAAGAGTACGTCAATATCGGCAGGGGACACACCGGATATTCTCGATGCCTGGCCGAGAGTTAAGGGCTTTATATCCCTCATCTTCTGCCTCGCTTCGAGGCGGAGTCCGTCAATGGCCATAAAGTCCAATCCATCAGGGATTCTTACCCTTTCTGTTTTAAGTGCTTTCTTTGCCTGCGCCTCCTGCTTTTCGATATATCCTTCATATTTGATCTGGATATTCACCTGCTCGGCAACGTCTTTCGCAAGTTCGGGTCTGTCGGCATCAATAGGCGCAAGGACGAAATAATCAAGTTCGGGTCTGCGGATGAGCTCTGCCAGTTTGCATCCTGTGGACAGGGGAGTGGTACCGCATTCTGTGAGCAGAGCATTGACCTTTTCCGTAGGACCTACGTTTATGGCATTTACACGCTCAATTTCTGCATATATGCTGTCTCTTTTGCTTATAAAGGAATCGTATCTCTCGTCGGATATAAGCCCGATTTCGTGGCCGATTTCTGTGAGACGGAGGTCTGCATTGTCCTGACGGAGCAGGAGTCGGTATTCACTTCTTGACGTCATCATTCTGTATGGCTCGTTTGTGCCCTTTGAAGTAAGATCATCAATTAAAGTGCCGATATACCCCTGACTTCTCTCCAATATCACGGGGGATAATCCCTTGATCTTTCTTGCAGCATTGATACCCGCCATAAGTCCCTGAGCAGCCGCCTCTTCATATCCGGAGCTGCCGTTGAACTGGCCTGCTCCATATAGACCGCTGTGCTCCTTAAATTCCAATGTGGGATACAAGGTGGTGGCGTCCACACAATCGTATTCTATGGCATAAGCAGTACGTGTCACAAGAGCGTTCTCAAGTCCTGCTATGGAGTGAATCATCTCTATCTGCACATCCTCGGGGAGTGATGTGGAAAGCCCCTGAATATACATCTCGTCAGTATCAAGACCCAAGGGTTCTATGAAGAGTTGATGCCTTTCTTTGTCAGGGAAACGACGAATCTTATCCTCAATGGAAGGGCAATATCTCGGCCCGATACCCTCGATAAGACCGTTGTATAAGGGAGAACGGTGCATATTATCCAGTATAATCTGGTGGGTTTTCTCATTGGTATATGTCATATGGCAACACACTGTATTGGGGTTGGGTGTCACCGTCTCAAAGGAGAATGGTGTAATCTCTTCATCCCCCTCCTGAATCTCCATTTTGGAAAAGTCCACACTGCTCTTTGCCACTCTTGCGGGAGTACCTGTTTTGAATCGCATGAGTTTAATGCCGTTTGCTTTAAGACAAGCAGACAACCCATCTGCGGGGAACACCCCGTCAGGTCCGCCGGAATACGCCATATCGCCCACAATGATCTTGCCTTTTAAGAATGTTCCCGAGGCAATAATTGCCGCTTTCACGTCAAATCTTGCGCCCAGATGGGTGGTTACAGACACCACACCACCATTTTCGTCAAAACCAATATCCACAATCTCTGCCTGCTTGAGGTCGAGATTTTCCTGCCTTTCAATTCGCTTTTTCATCTCGGCGGTATATACACGTCTGTCCGCCTGAGCTCTTGGTGAATACACGGCAGGGCCCTTGCCACGATTAAGTATCCTCGACTGTATGGATGCAAAGTCTGCCACCTTGCCCATCTCACCGCCAAGGGCGTCAATCTCACGAACAAGCTGTCCCTTCGCAGTACCGCCAATGCAGGGGTTGCATGCCATATTGGCTATAAAATCAAGATTTGTGGCAAACATAATGGTTTTGCATCCGAGACGTGCAGAGGCAAATGCCGCTTCACAACCCGCATGTCCACCGCCTATAACGGCCACATCATATGTACCCATATAAAAACTGTTTCCCATACCCTGCTTCAGCTCCTTTCGGGATTTATTTACCTACACAGTAGGTCTCAAACACGGTGTTTATAATATCATCACTTATGCTGATTCCGTCAATAAGGTTAAGGCACTCGGCACTTGAGAGTATATCGTCAATTGCCATATCCGCCGAGAGATTTCTTAAAGTATCCAATCCTCTTGCCAGATGCTTTGATGCGTTCTTCAAGGCGTTTTTCTCTCTTTCGCCCGTGATTATGGTGTCGGATGCACCGAAAAGTTCTGCCCCGCCTATAAATCTGTTTTCCACGGTGTATATGAGTTCACTCAACCCGTCACCATTTTTGGCACAAAGTCGGATAACTTCACAATCAAAGGGCATCTCAAAGTCCTTTGCAATATCACTTTTGTTTGCGATCACAATGGGCTTTTTGTCTTTGATAAGGTCGTAGATTTCTCTGTCCCCATCGTCAATATCTGTGGATGAATCAATCACAAACAGTATCAACTCGGCCTGCTGTGCCAAGACCTTTGCCCTGCCCACACCGATGCTCTCAACCGCATCTTCAGTATTGCGGATTCCTGCGGTATCCACGAGTTTCAGCACGAGATTGCCTATAGACACAGTCTCCTCAATGGTATCTCTGGTGGTGCCTGGAATATCGGTTACAATAGCTCTGTCACAATCTGCCAAAAGATTGAGAAGGGACGACTTGCCCACATTGGGTTTGCCCACTATTACTGTGGTGATTCCTTCCTTCGCCACAATGCCCCTGTCGGCGTTTACGATGAGGGAGTCTATATCGGCCATAACGGCTTTTATATCAGATTCAATCTTGGTATCGTCTGCTTCTTCCAATTCCTCAGGGAAATCTATAGTGCCCTGCACGTAGGCCGCAATATCAGTTATCTTGCCACGGATAGCACGGATTCTCTCGGCAAGGCGACCACTTAAATGATTAAGGGCGAGTCGGTGCTGAAGCTCCGTCTTGGCATTTATCATATCCATTACCGACTGGGCATAGGTGAGGTCTATTCTGCCGTTTATGAAGGCACGCTTTGTGAATTCTCCCGCTTCGGCAGGTCTTGCTCCTGCATCATACACCGCCTCAAGCACCGCCTTGGTGACGTAGAGTCCACCGTGACAGTTGATCTCTGCCACGTCCTCTGCGGTGAAGGTGTGGGGCGCTCTCATCACGGTCACAAGCACCTCGTCAATGATGTCGCCCTTTGACACGATATGACCATAATTAATCGAGCGATTAGTGGCGTCGGTGAGTTTCCTTCCGCTTTTGGAGGAGAAAACACTGTCTGCAATCTCAATCGCACGGTCTCCGCTGATTCGTATTATTGATATACCGCCCTTCCCATAAGGGGTGGAAACGGCAGCGATAGTATCTGTTGTCATATTAAACCCTCTTAACTCTCCCCCCACGTGAAAGGGAGAACTCTTTAATTTAATCCTTATAATTATACCACCAAACCCTCAAGAAATCAAATACTATTGATGTATTTTTAGCCAAATTAATGCCAAAAATAATCCCAGCGAGGTGAGATGATGATAGGAAACCTGTTTTTATATAGAAAACCCATAGACAAACACTCTTTTGAAATAACGGACACCCACCACATTCCATCCATCACGGAATGTCCGTTTATGGCGGAGGTGAGCGACGATATTGATAAGAATATAAACTATGCCCGACATGTGCTTTCTATCCCTGATAATGGTGATATCATTGTGAGGGAGTTTGATACTGTGATAGGAGATAGATGCCATAGAGGGGTTCTTCTGTGTGCCGATGGGCTTACTTCGGGCAAGGATATCTCCGTCAATATTCTGCTACCCCTTATGCACCTTCCTGATACGAAAAGGGAAGAGGGAGAGGATATAGAGGATTATGTGGCAAGATGCCTTATATTCCATGCCCAGACGGTGAAGGAAAGCGACATAAACAAAGCACTCCAGTCTGTCAATTACGGTAATTGTGTGGTGTTTATAGACGGAGTTGCCACATCGTTTATAGCCGAGGTCAAAGCATGGGAACACAGAGGAGTAGGTGAGCCGAAATCCGAGACGGTTATTCAAGGGCCTCATGAGGGTTTTTGCGAGATGCTCCGTGCCAACACGGCGCTTATAAGGAAGACACTGAATACAGGCAATCTCGTTATGAAAAACCTCACTCTCGGCAACACCTCCCGCACCCCTGCCGCTTTGTGCTACTTAAAGAACGTGGCAAACCCGTCCCTTGTGAAAGAGGCAGAGGATAGAGTCAATGGCGTAGATACCGAATATATTTTATCCTCCCTTTCCCTTGGCCAGTATATAGAGGATTCCTCTTTTTCAACCGTGCCACAGATAATAACCACAGAACGAGCCGACAGAGTGTGTCACGCTCTCACCGAGGGCAGGGTAGCGATAATTGTGTCGGGTTCTCCTCAGGCGCTTATATTGCCTGCCACGTTATTTGATATGGCGTCATCTCCCGAGGACTCGTATTTGAGATATCCCTATGCCTTCCTCACAAGGTGTATAAGGATTGTGGCTATGCTCTTGTCCCTTCTTGCACCTGCCTTTTTCATAGCGGTTATGAATTATCATCAGGAGCTTTTACTCACAGACATTCTGTTTGCTCTCTCAAGAGCAAGGGCATCAGTGCCCTTTTCGTCTTTTATAGAACTGTTGCTTATGGAGGTTGCCTTTGAACTCATCAAGGAAGCCAGCGTCCGTGTGCCGGGGCCTGTGGGATCTTCCTTGGGCATAGTGGGGGGTCTCATTCTCGGTCAGGCGGCGGTGTCGGCAAGTATAGTGAGCCCGATTACCATAATAGTGGTGGCAATTGCGGGGATATCCTCCTTTGCAATCCCGTCGTATCAACTTTCTTTCTCCTTCCGCTTTATGCGGTTTGTATATACCTTTGCAGCGGCGGTGGCAGGATTTGTGGGAGTGTTTGCCGTAATGTTTGCAGATGCTCTTTCTCTTGTGGCTACCACATCCTTCGGCGTACCTTTTGCATCTCCTCTCACTCCAAGAAGCAAAGGCAAAACCTCATCCTTGATATTCTCTGCGCCTCAATGGAAAAAGGGATTAAGACCTGCATATCTTAAACCCACGGATAAATCAGACAGCCCCCACATAAGCAGAAAGTGGCTCTTTGAAGGCGGTGACGAAAATGAATGAATCAAGGAAGATCGGCAAGGGTGAACTTTTGTGGTTCTTAACTCTTCTCCATCTCACAAGAATCCTCTTTACCACCATAGGGGGTTATGTGAGCGCGTGGGCAAATGCGGGGTATATACTGCCTCTTTTGTCAGGGATTTTGTATGTGGGAATATTTCTTCTCACTATGCGTCTTTCAGGCGGAGATGCCGATATCTTATCCACCGCAGAGACCACCTTTGGCAGAACGGGAAAGATTGTGGTGGGTTGCATAGCATTTGCTATCCTGATCGCCCGATGCTCCGCTATGGCAAGGGTGTATGCAGATGTAATATCATCAATCGCATTGCCCGACGGGGATGTGGTATATATAATTTTGATTCTTGCTATCTCGGCCTTTTTCGGGGCATATTTCGGATCGGGTGTTATAGTTTCATTTTCCTTTGTGGCGGGGATAGTATTTACCTCTGCCCTTGCCCTGGTTCTTGCCCTTAACCTGCCAAACTATGATGTGATGAACCTTTTCCCCCTTCTGGGCAATATAAAGGCAGATGCCACCCCCGTGCTGAAGGGTACCGATATGTTTGCGGATGTGTTTTTAGTATATCTTGTGTCCCCGTATCTTAAAGATAATGTATCTGTAAAGCGAGTAGGCGTTATGAGTATAGTTATAGCATCACTTATCACATCTGTCACAGCACTGTGCTATATTATGACGGTGGAATACCCCTTGTCCGCCGATCTGACTCTGCCCGTTTTGGAGATTGCCTTTGATGTCAATTTAGATATCATATTCCAACGCGCCGAGGGATTGTTCTCCTTTATGTGGATATTCTCTGCCTTTATATCACTGGGCACATATCTTGCCTTTGCAAGTAACGTATTCACCCACACCTTTTCCCTGTCAGACAGACGGGGAGTAATCAGTATAATATGCTTTATCCCGTTTACTGTGGCAATTCTTATGAAGGGTGTGGCAGAGGGCGGAGAGATATATGAGACGATTTTCTCTGCTCTCAGCTTTATGTCGGTGATATTGCCCATAGTGGTATTTTTGGCAAAAAGGAAGATGAGGTGGTATAAAAAATGAGAAAACTTCTTCCTCTGATGTTTGTAATTGTCACGCTTATTTCAGGATGCGGTAGAGAGATAGACGATACTGCCTATGTGGTGGCTATCGGTGTTGATAAATCCGTTGATGCATACGACTTCACCTTCGCAATAGCCAACCCCCGTGTTGTGGGTGGAGACGAGGCCGAGGGAGCGCCTTTGATGTTTGTGACAGCTTCGGGCAGAGACATATTCACTGCAGGAGCCACGATAGAGGGGATGTTGGGAGATAGTGTGAACTTCTCCCATAGCGAAGTTATAGTATTCTCCTCTGCGGTTGCGGAGGATGGAGTATATAGTCTTTCCTCATCCCTTGTCCGCAATCTTAGCCAACGCCCCAAGATAATCCCTGTAATATCCGAAACCGATGCAGGCACCGTTATAAAATCCATGTCTCCTTCTACGGAGAGTAATCCTGAAAGGTATCTCACGAAACTCCTTGAGGATAAAGATACAGCCAAGATCTCCTCTGGGGATAACCGTCAATTACTTGCCCGAACTGTGTCAGGGGATTGGGGGATACTTGTGCCCTGCATCTCCCCTACAGATGCGGGGATTGAAATAACCTCACTGGCAATTATGCAAGGCGGAAGGATGATAGGTGTGACGGAGGATATATACTCCCCGTCACTTATGTGGGGTAATGGCAAAATGACCTATCCCGTATCAGACGGGTCTTTGCTTCTTGAACAGCGCAGACTTCCCAAAGTGACGGTGACCTGTGGTGATGCCCCAATTATAAATATTGAAATTCCCCTCTCTGCTACTTTGCAGACTCTCCCCCAAGGCATGAGCCGTGAGGAGATGACGGATGTATGTGAAGCATCCCTCGCCCGCAGAGTCAATGATTTCCTTGAGTATACGACATCACAGAGTGCAGATGTATTTGCCCTTGGTAAATACGGCAGAATGCAGTTTTATACCCTTGATGCCTTCTCGGCGTATAGCTGGGCAGAAAGATACAAAGACGCCACCTTTAATGTGACTATTGATATATCTCCGTCAGGCACGTCTTTGATGAAGGGAGCGAGGTAATGGGATATATAATGTTTGCTCTGTGGGTGTGGATAGGGGTGTATACCATATCCTACGGCATATTTGAATGGAAAAGCAAAAATACAGTCGGTGCAATATCTGTATGGACACTTGTTCTTCTCGGCGGTGTGTCGGCGGTAAAATGCTTTTTTCATCTGCTTTAAGCAAACAAAAAACACAGACGGTTTTCCGTCTGTGTTTGATGTGCTTTGTTGAAACTATTTTGAGAGATAATTGTGTATCACGGTCACCGCTTCGCCCCGTGTCATAATATCATTTGCGCGGAATATATCAGGAGATGTATTTATTATGCCGAGACCGCCTGCTATGGCTATATATCCCACATAAGATTCTTCAATATCAGTAAAGACATTCTTGTAAATCCCCTTTATGTTTGCCGCATCTCCAAATCCCATTGCATCTACTATGATCCTTATGGCTTCTGCTCTTGTGGGGGGAATGCCGATGTCGGATTCTGCTATGATTTTCTCACGGATGAGGGAGCGGTACATATCCTCATAGGTGTTGAAATATCTGCCCATAACTCCGATATAAACAAACTTCAAAAATTCCTCTTGGGAAATATCTTTATCAGGTTCTAACTTGCCACCTTCAAAGTATATACCCATACGGGCAAGGGCTGTCGCCGCTTCGTCACTGTAGTGACCGTTAAGATCAGTATAGGGGATGTATTTCTCCTGAATCTCCACACCCTGACGATTTATCGCCCTGCCACTTTCTGCATTGTATATGGGCTTTTCTGCAGGGGAGTAGAGAAGGGCTGCCTTGTATATAATCTTCTCTCTCTTGCCACTTTCGTTGTAGATGTATTCACTGCTTGTGACATACTGCAGACGGAAATTGACTTCTGTGAGCACCTTGTCATAAATGCTCTCTATGGGAAGCACCTTGTCGGCAGAGGGGAATTCCACATCCGCCCACATAACGCTTATGTCGGATATCTCACCCCTTGATGAATCAATGCCTACCCTCAGGCCATCTCCGTTTACCCGGATACCGCCTTCGTATCTGTCATAGGTGAAGCTGTACTCAGGTGCATTGCCTATATAAAAATCAGGTCGGGTGAGAGCAAACTTATCACCGAAATACTTGGCAAGGAACTTCTCTGCAGTTGCCTTAGCCTGCTCGGTGGGGTATGGCTTTGCATCCTCTATGGGCTTGCGGTACTGGTTAAAGGATTGCAATTCCTTGGTCTTTGCATCCACGGTAGCATTGGCATTGTAGTAGTTCTCTTTATCCTCTGCGCTGAATCGGATTCGGGCAAGGTAGTCACCGTATTTATTGCGGTTTACGGAGAAGCCTTCTGTGTATGAATCCGTGGGGATGTTAAGCTCCGGGATATCTCTTATGAGCTTTTCAAGGTCCTCCTTGGTAATCATCTTGTTGATGTCTTTCACCAACTGAATCTCCTCAGGGGAAAGGGTGGCATTAACGGATTCTTCTGCTTCCGCCTTGTCTGCCATTGCTCCTGAAGCGTATGTGAATACCGCTCCCGACGGAATCACCGCCTCGCCCGTGAAGGCATCAATGGCGGCAGAGGTGTGCCTGGATGCATAGGAGAGATATATTCTGTCCACTTTGTGATTTTTGGTGATTATGTTATAGAGCAATTCGTAGCCCACTTGTGTCTTGTAGGCGTCTTTTGCCTCGTCTTTGCTTATGATGCCATCAGGCGCAGGGAAGGTCGCATCGGTCCATTGGCAAGAATAACTAATAAGTGACAGATCCTCAGGACTCATCTCTATCTGTATGCTATCCCCAGATACGGGTATGCCGTTTTCCACTCTTTCAAATGTAACGGAGGGGATAGTATCGTTTGTTAGCACCGCCTCACCTGTGCGATCGGCCCTTGCGGGGGATACCTTCTTTGCATAGGTAGAAGCCTTTTCTATAATTTCCTCATGGGTGAATTTTGGCAGAGTGTATTCTCCGTCGGTCTGCCTGCTGATGCGGTAATACTCCACCTCACCGTCCTGACCGATGTTGGCTGATATGTAGGGGGAGAAGGAGTAGTCTGAAGAATCCTTGCTCTTCCAACTCAAATAATAAGACACCCTGCCGTTGTAATCGTTCTTGTTATAGGTGTCAAATACGAACTCATTGTCGTCAATGCCAAACTTATCCTTGACCGCCAATATGAGATGAGCCACCTCATCGCCATTATCGGCACTTGCCACGGAAAACTGGCACAGAATCATTAGCACAACGAGCAATAGGGAGACAAATTTCTTCATACTATCATCCTTTCTTCGGGTGTTTGGATATTAACCCCTTTATCATTAAGACGAAAAAAACGCAAAAAAGTTTCCTAAAATATGAAAAATCGGTAGATTTTTCAGAAAAATATGATATAATCGTATATGTAGATTATATTACAATGCGCAAGGTATGTCAAATCGCAGATTGGATATTGGCAAATCCCTTTTCCAATGCGGTTTGGGCAACAATTTTTTATTGAGGACGTGAATACTTTGAAAGAGAAATTTTATATCACTACCGCCATTGCTTACACATCCCGTAAACCCCATATAGGCAACACCTATGAGGTGGTACTTACTGATGCCATCGCAAGATACAAACGCCGTATGGGCTATGATGTGTTCTTCCTTACAGGCACAGACGAGCATGGCCAGAAGATTGAAGATATTGCAAAGGAGCAGGGCATCACCCCCAAGGCGTATGTTGATTCCGTTGCAGGCGAGATTAAGGGTATCTGGGATCTTATGAATTCCAGTTATGATAAATTCATCCGCACCACAGATGATGAGCACGTAGCATCCGTGCAGAAGATATTTACCAAGCTTTATGAGCAGGGCGATATCTATAAGGGCAAATACGAAGGATGGTACTGCGTGCCCTGTGAATCCTTCTTTACCGACACACAGATTACAGATGGTGTGTGCCCTGATTGCGGACGTCCCGTTAAGGAAGCGAGTGAAGAAGCATACTTCTTTAAGATGAGCAAGTATCAGGATGCCCTTATGAAGCATATTGAGGACAACCCCGATTTCATCCAGCCTGAATCCCGCAAAAAGGAAATGGTAAATAACTTCCTTAAACCCGGACTTCAGGATCTTTGTGTATCCCGTTCCACATTCAAGTGGGGCGTACCCGTTACATTTGATGATAACCACGTAATTTACGTGTGGATAGATGCCCTTTCCAACTACATCACCGCTTTGGGCTATTCCCCCGACGGTAAGGGCGAGCTTTATAATAAATACTGGCCCGCAGATGTTCATATCATCGGTAAGGACATTCTCCGTTTCCACACTATCTACTGGCCCATTATGCTTATGGCTATGGGTGAGCCTTTGCCCAAGAAGGTGTTTGGTCATCCCTGGCTCCTTTTCGGTGCAGATAAGATGAGTAAATCCAAGGGCAACGTTATATATGCAGACGACCTTACCCGTCATTTCGGTGTTGATGCGGTACGTTACTATGTGCTCCGCGAGATGCCCTATGCCCAGGATGGTACTATCACATACGAGAATATAATCGCAAGATATAATGCAGACCTTGCCAATACCCTCGGCAACCTTGTAAATCGCACAGTGGCGATGGCAGATAAGTATTTCGGCGGCAAGGTAGAATACAAGGGTGTCACCGAAGCGGTGGATAGCGAAGTAGTAGAATTCGCTCTTGCTACCCGTGATAATGTATGCGCCAAGATGGATGAATTCCGTGTGGCAGACGCATTGGAAGAGATTATTGCATTGGCAAGAAGATGCAATAAATATATTGACGAGACCGAGCCCTGGGCACTTGCCAAGGACGAGGCAAAGAGTGACAGACTCAGCACAGTTCTCTATAATCTTTTAGAGGCAATCCGCTTTATCGGTGCGTTGGTATATCCCTTTATGCCCGATACCGCAGATAAGATTATCGCACAGTGCGGTGCCAAGGCAAGTGATGTGGAATCCCTTGCATCCTTCAATCAGTCAGGCGAGATTACCGTAGGCAAGGCAGAGATGCTCTTTGCCCGTATAGACGAGAAGAAGAAACTCGATGAAATCTTTGCCGAGAATGAAGCGAAGAAAGAACCCGCTAAGGAAGAGAAGGCAGAGGAGACGAAAGAACCTGAATACATCTCTATAGAGGATTTTGCCAAGGCAGAGATGAAGGTCGGTATCGTGCTTGAATCTGCAAATGTAGAGGGCGCAGATAAACTCCTCGTATCCAAGATTAAAATCGGTGACGAGGTGCGCCAGATAGTATCAGGTATTGCCAAATACTATAAACCCGAAGAGCTTGTGGGCAAGAAGGTGGCGGTAGTTACTAACTTAAAACCCGTCAAACTCCGTGGCGTTCTTTCCGAGGGTATGGTACTTGCGGCCTCCTGCGATGGCAAGCTTGCCGTTGTGACAGTGCCCGATTATATCCCCGATGGCGCAGTCATTAAATAATATGAGTATATATTTTGATAACAGTTCAACCACGGCACCGTCGGCAGACGTGTGCCGTGCAGTTGCAGATACGATGAAATCGGTGTATGCCAACCCCTCATCCCTTCACAGAATGGGTAAGGCGGCAGAGGACCTTATCACCGATAGCCGCCATAGAATTGCCAAAAGTATAGGTGCTAATCCCGATGAGATAATCTTCACCTCAGGCGGTACAGAAAGTGACAATCTGGGGATTATCGGCTATTGCCGTGCCAATCGTCGCAAAGGCAACAGAATCATCACCACCGCTATTGAGCATCCTGCGGTGCTTGAGGCCTTTAAGTATTTGGAAGGTGAAGGCTTTGAGGCGGTGTATGTGGGTGTTGACGGATGTGGCAGGGTTGACCTTGATGCACTTGGGGCAGAACTCTCCAAGGGTGCGCTTTTAGTCAGCTGTATGCATATCAATAACGAGGTGGGCACTATAGAGCCGATTGCCCATATCGCAGATATGGTGCATAAGGCAGGGGCGGTGCTCCACGTGGATGCGGTGCAGTCCTATGGTAAGACACCTGTGTCGGTTAAGAAGCTTGGTGCAGACCTGCTTTCAATATCAGCCCATAAAGTACACGGCCCCAAGGGAGTGGGTGCCCTTTATGTAAAGAAGGGTGTGCGAATCCTTCCCACTATCTATGGTGGCGGTCAGGAGGGCGGACTTCGTTCTTCCACAGAGAACGTGTCGGGTATTGCAGGTTTTGCCGTTGCGGCAGATGAAATTGCAATTAACCTTGATAAAAACATCGCCAATATGATGGCGGTTAAGACTTATCTTGCAGGTAAGATAAAAGATAACTTCGGTGATATATCCATAAACTCCCCCGAGGATAGCAGCCCTTCCGTGCTTAATGTGTCCTTTACGGGTGTAAGGTCTGAGGTGCTCCTCCACGTGCTTGAGGATAAGGGCATCTATGTATCCTCCGGCTCGGCTTGCTCTTCGCACAAAAAAGGTCGTAGCCACGTGCTTACTGCTATGGGGGTTAAGGATAAGGTCATTGACAGCGCAATCCGTTTTTCCTTCTGCGGGGAGAACACCGTGGATGAAGCGGAGGAAGTATTCAGCGTGCTGGCAGAGCAGATACCCATTCTGCGTGCCATTATGAGATAACAGGAGATTTGATATGGACAGAGTTTTACTTGTGCGCTACGGCGAGATAATACTTAAAGGACAGAACCGTCCCATATTTGAGGATGCCCTCATCCGTAACATCCGTTACCGCCTGCGCAACGAGGGAGCATACAAGATTTATAAATCCCAGGCCACTATTTATATAGAACCCGCCGAGGGCGACGAGCAGACCGATTCCATATACGAGAAGCTCACCAAGATATTCGGTATAGTGTCAATCGTTATGGCGTATAAGACGGATAAGAGTATGGAGGGTATATTCTCTGCCATACCCGAGTGTATAGGCGATGCTCTCAAAGAGGCCAAGACCTTTAAGGTAGAGGCAAAGAGATCAGATAAGAAATTCCCCTTGAAATCCCCCGAGATTTGTGATGAAGTGGGCGGTTTCATATTGGATAATTATCCGCACATCAAGGTGGATGTGCACAATCCCGACGTGGTTGTCCATGCGGAAATCCGTGATGACAATGCCTTCGTTCATACGGGCAGAGTCAAGGGTATAGGCGGTATGCCTGTGGGTACGGGCGGTAAAGCGGCCCTTCTGCTTTCGGGTGGTATTGACAGTCCCGTTGCGGCATATATGATAGCCAAACGCGGTGTAGCCCTTGAGGCAATCCACTTTTTCAGTTACCCCTACACCAGCGACCGTGCCAAGGACAAGGTTTTGAAACTTGCAGGGATTGTTTCCGAGTATTCGGGCAAAATGAAGGTACACGTTGTTCCCTTCACAGAAATCCAACTGCAGATACGCGATAAGTGCCCCGAGGAATATCTCACCCTTATTATGCGCAGATTCATGATGGCAATAGCCGAGAAGATTGCAAGGAATAACGGTTGTGATGCCTTGGTTACAGGCGAAAGTCTCGGTCAGGTTGCCAGCCAGACCATCCACGCCCTTGCGGTTACAAATGATGCGGTTGATATGCCGGTCTTCCGTCCCCTTATAGGTATGGATAAGACCGATATTGTAGATATTGCCAGAGAGATTGGCACATTTGAGACATCAATCCTTCCCTATGAGGATTGTTGTACTGTGTTCACCCCCAAACGTCCCAGCACCAAGCCAAGACTGGACAAGGTGCTTAAATATCAGGAGCTTTTAGATTGTGAGACCCTGATAGACGAGGCAGTAGCAGGAGTGGAGACTATAATTGTCTGAGGTGATAGTATGATTGCAGAGCTCATATCCGTCGGCACCGAGATACTTCTCGGTGAGATTGTAAATACCAATGCCCAGTACCTTTCTACTCAGCTTGCATCATTGGGGATAAGTGTGTATTACCAGACCACGGTGGGCGATAATCACGACAGATTGCTTTCTGCAATTTCCAATGCATTTGAAAGATGCGATATAGTAATCCTCACGGGCGGACTCGGCCCCACGGCAGATGATATCACCAAGGAGACCGTGGCAGAGTATTTTAATCTGCCCTTAGTGCGTGATGAGGAGAGCGAGAGGCGTATCACCGATTATTTCAAGCGCCTCGGCAGAGATATGGTTTCGTCAAATTTCAAGCAGGCAGATATGCCGAAGGGTTGCATAATCCTTGCCAATGACCACGGCACCGCTCCCGGCGGTATAGTGGAGGCAGACGGCAAGATTGCGGTATTCCTTCCGGGCCCGCCCTTTGAGATGAAACCCATGTTTGATGAGGGTGTGTTCCCGTATTTCCGTGCCATGTCCGAGGATGTGCTTTTTTCACGGGAGATTAACACCTTCGGCGTAGGCGAGTCAAGACTTGAGGAAATGCTTTCACCTGTTATGGAGCATCAGACCGATCCCACCATCGCACCCTATGCCAAGGATTCGGGAGTAATGCTCCGCCTTACCACGATGGCAAAGACCAAAGCGGAAGCGGATAGCCGTTTTGATCCCGTTGAGAGAAAGATAGAGGAAATCGCAGGGGATATAATCTACGGCTACGGCAAGGAGGAACTTCAGGATAGTGTGTATAAACTTCTGAAGGAAAAGAATCTTAAGATTGCCACCGCAGAGTCCTGCACAGGCGGTATGGTAGGCGAGTACCTCACCTCAGTACCAGGCATATCAGAGTTTTACGAAATGGGCGTCATCACCTATAGTAACGATATGAAGATTAAGCTTCTTGGCGTTTCGTCAGATACATTGGCTGAATTCGGCGCAGTAAGTGAGCAGACCGCCAGAGAGATGGCAGAGGGTTTGCTCAAGGTGTCGGGTGCAGACATAGCGGTAAGCACCACGGGTATCGCAGGCCCCGGCGGAGGCACAGCGGAGAAACCCGTTGGTCTTGTGTATGTGGGTATTGCAAGTAAAGACGGTGACACCGAGGTTAAGCGACTCACCCTTACAGGCAGTCGTGACCGTATAAGACGGGTGACCGTGAAAAACGCACTCAATGCGGTGCGTTTGAAAGTTAAGAGCATGTAAAAAATAATCCTTTTCAAAAAACCAAATCCGTGGTACAATATAAGTACCGTAATTGATATAAACACCTGATGTATGCGGGGGGATAATATTGGAGAAATTTATAGTTAAAGGCGGTAAACCTCTTACAGGAGAAGTTTCAGTAAGCGGTGCCAAGAATGCGGTGGTAGCGATACTTTGCGCAGCACTTCTTGTGGAGGATGAGGTTATATTGGAGAACGTACCCGATATAAGTGATGTATGGGTACTTACCGATATGATTGAGTCTCTGGGCGGAGATGTTACCCGTATAAGTTCAGGCACATATAAGATAGATTGCAGAAACCTCAACACCTATATAGCAGATGAGGATAAGTGTAAGAAGATGCGTGCATCATACTACCTTATTGGTGCACTCCTCGGCAGATTCCGCAAGGCAGTAGTGCCCCTCCCCGGCGGATGTAACTTCGGCACTCGCCCCATAGACCTTCATATCAAGGGATTCCGTTCTTTAGGATGCACCGTTGATATCCGCAATGGTCTTATCGAAACTGATGGTGAAGGCTTAAATGGCGGTCAGATTTATCTTGATTTTGCCAGCGTAGGTGCCACTATCAATATTATGCTTGCCGCAGTATTTGCCCCCGGCAATACAGTGCTTGAGAACGCAGCAAAAGAGCCCCACGTGGTTGACGTTGCCAACTTCTTGAACTCCATGGGTGCCAACATCCGTGGTGCAGGTACAGATGTTATTAAAATCAAGGGTGTAAAGTCCCTCCACGGAGGCACCTACACCGTTATTCCCGACCAGATAGAGGCGGGCACATATATGATAGCCGCTGCTGCTACCCGCGGTGACGTGGTTATCAAAAATGTCATCCCCAAGCATATGGACGTGCTCTCTGCCAAGATGGTGGAGATGGGCATAGAGGTTTGGGAAGGTGATGACGAGATCAGGGTTGTAGCCAACAAACCCTTGAACAGAGTAAATGTAAAGACTCTGCCTTACCCCGGCTTCCCCACAGACCTTCAACCCCAGATGGTCGCACTTCTTTCCACAGTTGATGGTACAAGCATTGTTACCGAGAGTGTGTGGGATAACCGCTTCCAGTATATATGCGAGCTTGAGAAGATGGGTTGCCATATCACGGTAGATGGCAGAATGGCGGTTGTGGAAGGCGGTACAAAGCTCCAGAGCGCCAATATCCGAGCTACCGACCTCAGAGCAGGTGCGTGTATGGTGATTGCCGCTCTCTGCGCAGACGGCGAGAGCGAGATATCCGATATCCGCCACGTTGACAGGGGATATGAGCGAATAGTTGAGAAACTGTCTGCATTGGGCGCCGATATCAAGAGGACAAACGACTGATGCCAAAGTTTTGCACATTATTCAGTTCCAGTAGCGGTAACTGTACCTTTATTTCCGATGGCACCACCAATCTCCTTATAGATGCAGGCGCAAGTGCATCAAAGATCAGTGAAGCACTTTCCCGGATAGGTATACACCCCTCGGAGATAAACGGAATACTTATCACCCATGAACACCGTGACCATATCATCGGTGTGGGGTCTTTGAGTCGTAACTTTTCTATCCCCGTGTATGCCACCCCGTCCACTTTAGATAAGGTGATGCCTATCACGGGATTCATATTTGAAGACCTTCTCCACCCCTTTAATGCCAATGATAAATTCGCAGTGGGGGATATAGAGGTATTTTCTTTTTCCACATCCCATGATGCGGTGGATTCTGTGGGATATACCTTCCGCTTCGGCGGTAAGTACTATTCCGTAGCCACCGACCTTGGATGCATTACCGACGGCGTGCTCAAGCACCTCTGCAAGAGCCACGCAGTACTTATAGAATCAAATCACGATGTGGATATGCTCAAATGCGGTCCATACCCTGCCTATCTTAAAAAACGCATTTTAGGCAGAAAGGGCCATCTTTCCAACGAGCACGCATCCCATCTTGCAGCCCAGCTTGTCAAGTGGGGCACAGAGCATATTACCTTGGGTCATTTGAGCGAGAAGAATAACACCCCTGAGATTGCATATAATACAACGGCAGAGATCTTTTCAAGAAGCGACATCAGTCTCGGCAGGGACGTAACCCTGAAAGTAGCCCCTCCTGAAGGGATATGCCATATAGTAGAATAAATACAAAAATTTTGAAAAAAACTATTGACAACCGTAATCATTCGTATTATAATACTGTTGTTTGCGGTTCGCATGGCGGCATAGCTCAGTTGGCTAGAGCATACGGTTCATACCCGTAGTGTCGATGGTTCAAATCCGTCTGCCGCTACTTTGTAAAACAACCGGCGGAGGGCACAGTATTGTGTCATTTGCCGGATAATATATATGGCCCGTTGGTCAAGTGGTTAAGACACCGCCCTTTCACGGCGATAACAGGGGTTCGACTCCCCTACGGGTCATTTTGGGAGTTTAGCTCAGCTGGGAGAGCATCTGCCTTACAAGCAGAGGGTCATAGGTTCGAGCCCTATAACTCCCATAAAAAAACCATTCCTTGTGGAATGGTTTTTTTATGTTTAAGATACAAAAGGCTTGAACCTGAGAAAGATTGATAGGGGAAAGTAGCCGTTTTTGTGTCGTATATTGCGGTGAAAGATTTTCCACAAAGGTATTGACACCTATAGATATAAATGATATAATGCAATATGTTCAGTTGACTGAGTAAGGGCCTTTAGCTCAGTTGGTTAGAGCAACCGGCTCATAACCGGTTGGTCCGGGGTTCGAGTCCCTGAAGGCCCATAAAAAAATGACACCCTATCGGGTGTCATTTTTTTATGGCTTTAGGACAAGGAGAATCCCGCGGTTCGATAAGTGAGACTCCGTGAGTCCGAGCAAAGCGAAAGACGAACGGCAAGACGAACTTATGCAGGGAGCGAAGCGAGTCGTAAGAGTGAGACTCCGTGAGTCTGAGCAAAGCGAAAGGGGAACGGCAAGACGAACTTATGCAGGGAGCAAAGCGAGTCGTAGTCCCGTCTGTAAAAACGACAGATTGTTTATTATGATATTGATATATAATATTATTCATAAAGTAACAAAAATATAATTTTAATAATATTTTAATTCACCCGATATAATAATATGATTATATCGGGTGATAAAATGAAAGCGGAATTTAAGAACAATTATATTAAAATCGGCTTAAAAATATCTTATTACAGGAAGCTCAAATCTTTGACTCAGGAGCAGTTGGCAGAGATTGTGGGTTGCGGTGTGTCGTTTATCGGTCAAATTGAGGCACCTAATATCTATAAAGCCATTTCGCTTGATACTTTGTTTCGCATAGCGAAGGCATTGGAGATTCCACCCTACAAATTGCTTTCTTTTGATGATTGATATAATAAAAAAGACACCCGATGGGTGTCTTTTTTGAGTTTAGAATAGCTTCAGATTACCATTATCATCAAAGGGAACTTCCATATAGTCGCTGACCACTTCCACAGGGCACACGGCGGCTTTGACTGCAGCTTCTGACATATAAACCGTATCCAGATACTTTGTGCTTTGGATAATAACCATGCGGATATCCTCGGGGTTTATCTGTCCGCAAAGCTTTACGCCTGCGCGGAACACCTCGTTATCATTTGCAAGCACCATGGGGATTCTGGTACTGTTTGGTTCGGTGGAGGTCAAGGTGTTTACGTAGGATGCTTCAAAGTCAATTTCATCATACATATGACGTGGCATAAAATCTGCAAGGCCCATACCATTGGCGTTTCCTTCGGATTTTTCGCTTACGTTCAGTACACCGAGCTTTATGGTTTCGGGGCCACCTGATGCGGCACGGGTATGGTAACGACCGATAATGTTTGTGTCCATACCGCAACCGCTGATATCCTTGCCGATTTCATTTACGATCAGAACATCTATAGTATCAAGGGCAATGCGAGGCATCCTGCTCCATGCACGTTGCAGAAGATCAGGCTCTTTTTCAAGGATTTCATCTTTGCGCAACACATGAAGCTCGGCTATGCGGTTATATCCGTTTTCAATGCTGGCCACGCCACAGAGGATATTTAATTTTTCAATACCGATAGTGCCGACAGATACAATGTTTTCTGCCATATTTTCGTAGCGGAGGAAGTGGGTCATTTCCGCACCCTTCTGCTTGGCAAGACCGATTGCCAACATTTTGATAAGACCGCTCTCGTACTTGCCACGGAAAGAGGTATGGGGTTTTACTCTGTTTAACAGGATGATACCGTCGGCTTCATAAGCATTTTTATCAATATATACGGGGAGACCCTTGGCAGTTTTACCGATTTCCACAACTTCCATGGAAGATAAAACGGGAGCACCGATTGCCTCCTCGGTAATACCGAAACGGCGGAGCACCTCTGCCTGACCTTCTCCGGTAGCACCACCATGGCTGCCCATAGAAGGAATGAGGATGGGGTTACCGCCCTTTTCCTTGACGAATTCTACAACGGTGCGTACCATATCCACATACTTGTCAATGCCACGGCTACCACAGGTTATGGCGATACGGGCACCGGGAGTAATTGACGCACATGATGCGGAAAGACCTTCACGTAGAGTGCCTTCCACGTCCTCTAAAACATCATTGTTGAAAGTTTCCAAAACCTTGGCAACCTTGGGAATAGGGTATCCCTCCAGAAGTGTTGATACTGTAGACATAAATAGTTCCTTTCTGATTTGCGGATTCGCCATATTGAATATGGTGGGTGATGTCCGCAACTTTTTCTACAAAAATTTCTGATTCTATTATATCATAAAAAGTGAACCTGGCAACAAAAAATCGAAATTACTTTATGAAAGGGTGTGATGGTGTGCTTGGCAGGATAAAGAAGTTTTTTCGTGATTTAATATTCGTTTTTATTAAAAAGCAAAATCATCATAACAGAGCAGAGGATGTACTGGATACTCCCATAGATATCGCAGGGCGTCTTTGCGAGCATCTTAAATGCCACAGGCACAATAGCATTGAGCAGACGGTGGAATCTGTTTCTATGCACAAGTTCGCTGTTTTGCTTCGCAGGAAACTGTGTTCTATGAAGCGTACCGGTGATGCCACTCTTTTTAATGCCATGTACTGTGATGCGGTGATGTTTGCCGAGGGCATAGCGGATAACAAATCAATTGACCTTTCCTCTCGTAATATGGCGAAGGAACTTCTCAATTCCCTTGTGCATCTTGCAGACAGTGCCCCTGCCACGGACGGAATCTTCATATATAAAGTGGTATTTGGCGGAGGAGGCAAGAGATATTGCTATAAAGGCAGCAATGCCTTTTGCAAAGGGCAGTACGTGTGCGTTCCCGTAGGGGATGAGGGTGAGATACGGGTGGTGCGTATCACCGAGATTTGCGGTATTGATGAATACGAGGGAGATTTTCCCGCGGATAATATGAAAGAAATCCTCTCCAACGCCTTTCTGGATATGGCAGTAGCAGAGGCAATGGGTAAAAACAACTGTTGACAAATTTCGCCCGTTGTGTTATACTCAATTACATCTCAATCGGAAAGAGTTTTCCGAAGCAGGATATACGACCGCCGACCTTGTCGGCCAAGGCCATACGGACAGCCGGGTCGAATGCCGAAGACTGTGTTGGATATTTGTCCAATCGGTTGGCAACTTCTGTTGCCTTATTGATTGAGTTAGAAGCTCAAGTTTTATAAGTTTGATAATATTGCCTTGTGGCGCATCACTTGTGAAATGGTCAATAAGAGTAGTAAAAGTATTCTTTGCTATATAGACTCTGAACCCATTGAGATACAGTATATTTACGGAATCTATCCGTATCTTTGTATTCGTATGCAGTATGTTGCCGAGGCGACATACTGCATTTTTGATTTCGGGAGGACGCACAGATGAATAAACTGATAGAACTTAAAAACATCTCAAAATCCTTTGATGGTGAGAAGGTTTTGGATGGCATTAATCTCTATATATGCGATAACGAGTTTATCACTTTGCTGGGTCCTTCAGGATGTGGCAAGACCACTCTTTTGCGTATGATAGGTGGATTTGAGACGCCCGACGAGGGTGAGGTGGTGTTTATGGGCGAATGCATCAACGATGTGCCTCCCCATAAGCGTAATGTAAACACCGTGTTCCAGAAGTACGCATTGTTTCCTCATCTCAATGTGTTTGAGAATGTGGCATTTCCCTTGAGGGAGAGAAAGCTCCCCAAAGACGAGATAAAGAAGCAGGTAGAGGAGATGCTGTCTCTGGTTATGCTTTCAAACTTTGCCAATCGTAGTGTGACCAGCCTCTCCGGCGGTCAGCAACAGAGGGTTGCTATTGCAAGAGCGCTTATCAATAAGCCGAGAATACTCCTTCTCGATGAGCCCCTTGGTGCCCTTGACCTCAAGCTCCGCAAGGATATGCAGCAGGAACTTAAAAAGATTCAGCAGAGCACAGGTATTACATTCGTATTTGTTACCCACGATCAGGAGGAGGCCCTCAGTATGTCTGATACCATTGTGGTGCTCAGCGAGGGTAAGATTCAGCAGATAGGAACTCCTGCGGATATTTATAACGAACCCAAGAACGCTTTCGTTGCCGACTTCATTGGCGAGAGCAATATTATAGACGGCGTAATGCTTGCTAACTTCAGAGCAAGTTTTTCAGGCCACACCTTTGAGTGTCTTGACAAGGGTTTTGCCGAGGGCGAGCCCGTTGATGTTGTGGTACGTCCTGAGGACGTGGACATTGTACCCGAGGATAAGGGTATGCTTAAAGGTACGGTTACTCAGGTGACCTTTATGGGCGTTCACAATGAGATCATCGTGGATATCGGCGGTTTCAAATGGATGATACAGACCACCGACTCCGTAAACGTAGGCGAGAGGATAGGTATATCCCTTGATCCTGATGCCATCCATATTATGAAGAAATCCAAATACTCAGGTATGTTCGGAGACTATTCCTCATATTCCAACGAGCTTGACGAACTTCTTGTTGCCGGAGGTGAGGACTGATATGGGCAAAACTCTGTCAAAGAGGCAGGGCGGTATAGGGTTGTTTTTGTTTCCCTATTCTGTATGGTCGGTGTTTTTCATACTTGTACCCCTTGCATTTGTGGCGTATTATGCCTTCACGGATAACGACTTCAACTTCACCCTTGAAAATATCAAAAGATTCTTTTTCGCAGTGAGCAAGGTGCGAAATGATGACGGCTCTACATACGAGATCAAGACATATCTTGTAATCTTTGTCCGTTCACTCAAACTCGCCACGGTATCTACTGTGGTATGCCTTGTTATCGGCTATCCCATGGCATATATTATGGCAAGGGCAAAGGCGAAGACACAGCGCTTCCTTGTGACACTTATTATGATTCCCATGTGGATGAACTTCCTCATCCGCACCTACGCGTGGATGACAATCCTTCAGGACACAGGCATCCTCAATACCATTATCACAAGCCTTGGCTTTGAACCCCTCCGTATAATCGGTACGGAGACGGCGGTGGTAATCGGCATGGTGTATGATTATTTCCCTTATATGATTCTGCCTATATACTCAATCCTTGCCAAGATGGACGAGAAACTTCTTGAGGCGGCAAGGGATTTGGGCTGTAATGGCTTTGGCGTAATGAGAAGGGTAGTGTTCCCCTTGAGTCTTCCCGGTGTAATCTCGGGTGTGACCATGGTGCTCATACCCTCAATAAGCACGTTCTATATCTCCCAGAAGCTGGGTAACGGCAAATTCCTGCTTATAGGTGACGTTATAGAAGGCCAGTATATCGCCAATAACCTTCACTTCGCAGCGGCTATTGCCTTTATACTTATGGTTATATTGCTTGTGTGTATGGGTCTTTTGAAATACGTAACAGGCAAGACCGTTCACGGAGGTGCATAAGATGAAGATATCGTCTAAAATCTACACATCCCTGATATTCGCCTTTTTGTTTGCGCCTATCCTTGTGCTTTTGGTATTCTCTTTCAATGATGCCAAGAGTCTGTCCGTATTCTCCGGCTTCTCACTCAGATGGTATAAGGAACTTATAGGTGATGAGAGCACTTTAGAATCTGTGAAGAACACTCTGATACTCGCCACCTCTGCCACGGTGATTTCCACCGTAATCGGCACTATGGCGGCATACGGTATATACCGCATCCGCAAGGAATGGTACAGAGTGGCTATGAACAGCATCACCAATATTCCTATGATTAACCCTGATATTATAACGGGTATCTCTATGATGCTGGTATTCGTATTTGTGGGTCAGCTTTTCGGTGCAGTGACCAGCCTTAATTTCTGGACACTTTTGATTGCCCACATCACTTTCTGCTTGCCTTATGTGATATTTCAGGTGTTGCCCAAGCTCAACCAGATGGATCCCAACCTCACCGAGGCGGCGCAGGATTTGGGTTGCACACCTATGAAGGCGTTTCTCAAAGTGACCCTGCCCCAGATTATGCCCAGTATCATAACGGGTGCGATTATGGCGTTTACGTTGTCTCTGGATGACTTCGTAATCAGTTACTTCACCACGGGCAACGATTTCCAGACCTTGCCCATACGTATATACGGTATGACCAAGAAAACAGTGACTCCCAAGATGTACGCCCTTGCCACAATAATCTTTGCGGCAACGATGATACTTCTTATTATAAACAACGCAGTTGAAAGTAAGAACAGCGATGATGAGAGAAAGGGGAATGCATAAATGAAAAGATTATTGTCCGTGATTGTATCCGTTGCAATATTGTGCGGAATGTGCCTCACAGGATGCGGTGAGGAGACCCTTACCCTTAATGTGTATAACTGGGGTGAGTATATCTCTGACGGTAGCGAAGGCACTTTCAATACTATCAAGGAATTTGAGAATTGGTATGCTGCCACCTATGGCACAAAGGTAAAGGTTAACTACTCCACCTTTGCCTCCAATGAGGATATGTATAGCAAACTCTCCAGCGGTGCGGTGAGCTATGACGTGGTTATCCCGTCAGACTATATGATAGCCCGTATGGCCCAGGAGGATATGCTCCTTCCCCTTAATTTTGATAATATCCCCAACTACCGGCATATAGACGATAACTTCAAGCGTCTTTATTATGATGCAGAGGGTAAATACACTGTGCCTTATGCTTATGGTATTATTGGCGTTATTTACAATGCAAACCAGGTTGACGAAGCAGATGTAGGCGGTTGGGACCTTTTGTGGAATGAGAAGTATGCCGATAAGATACTCCAGTTCAACAACTCCCGTGACGCCTTCGGTATGGCGATGTATAAGAACGGTCTTGATGTAAACACCGATGACCCTGCGGTATGGAAGCAGGCGTGTGAAGAGCTTCTCAACCAGAGACCCCTCGTGTATAGCTTTGTTATGGACGAGATTTACAACATTATGGAATCCGGCGAAGCATCAATCGGTGCATACTATGCAGGCGACTACTTCACTATGAAGGACGCTCAGGCCGAGGATGTGGACCTCAAGTTCTATTATCCCGACAACACCAACTTCTATGTGGATGCAATGTGTATCCCCAACTGCTGTCAGAATAAAGACCTTGCAGAGATCTTTATCAACTATATGCTTTCCGAAGAGCCTGCCGTGGCAAACGCTTTATATACTTACTACGCATCCCCCAATAAATTGGTATATACTAACGAAGGATATATCGATGAGATGGGTGAGGAAGCAATGGATGTATTGTATAAACACGTTGACGATTTTGCGGTAAAATATGAGAAGAACGCCTACCGTAATCTTAAGGCAGATACTCTTGATTTCATAAACACATTGTGGGAGACCATCAAAATCAACTGAAACCCTTTTATAAAGCCAAGTTGAATAAAACTCTGATATAGGGCAAGAATAGGGTTGAAACTATATAAAACTCACAAAAAAAGCGGTAAAGAGCGGTGTTTATACCAAATAAAAAGGCGGTTTTTTGGGAAAAACATACAAAAAGACAACTTTGTCGCAAAAATCATTGAAAAACGGAAATTATTTTGGTATAATAAATTCATAATTCCGTAGTATAAATTTTCAGGAGGTAATGAAAATGAAAAAATGTGATTTGATTGCTAAAATGGCAGAAAAATCCGGTTTGACCAAGAAGGACGCTGAAAAAGCATTGAACGCTTTCATCGAGACCGTTACAGGCGCTTTGAAGGCTGACGACAAAATTGCTTTGATTGGCTTCGGTACATTCGAGACCAAAAAGCGTGCAGCTAGAAAAGGTAAGAACCCCAGAACAGGCGAGATCATCAGCATCCCCGCTTCCAAGGTTCCCACATTCAAAGCTGGTCAGGGTTTGAAAACCGCTGTAAAATAATTCAACTTATTTTAGCGAGAAAGCTCCGCATACGCGGAGCTTTTTTATTTTGCTTTTTTGAATGTCCTGCTCAATCTGCAGGGGAATGGTAATCAAATCTCTTCCTATATAATATACATTATAAAATGAGACAAGGAGGGGATTAGTTGTTTAAAAGGTTTTTGCGGAGTCATATATGGGACAACAAGGGCAAATATATATTGGGTGTCCTCTTTTTCATAGTCGGTGTTGGTGTGGGTGTATCGGTGTGGGTAAATCTTCCGCCTGATACAGACGCATCCCTTCGCGAGCATCTGTCCCAATATACACTTGGCTGGGGGGATATATCCTTTGTAAGTGTATTGAAATCCACATTGAGTACCAACTTAAAGTATATAGCCATCTATTTTCTGCTGTCGCTCACTTTGCCATCTTCCTATGCTACGCTTCTCATACCGGGAGTAAGGGGATTCCTTTGTGGCTTCGGTGCGTCCTTCCTTATCGGAGCGGAGGGGGGCAGGGGTATAGGCTATACATTACTGTCAATTTTGCCCTCTGCAATATTAAATCTTCCTTTATATATATTCACCTGCGTGGTATGCATCAACTTTGCCATGGACAGAAAGAGCAAAGGTGAGGTAGGCGCCAGGTATGCAATCCGCATCCTTCCGTCTCTTGGTGTGGTCTATGGGACTATGGCTTTGATTGGTGTTTTTGATGTTTTTATCACCCCCGTGGTGTTCAAACTGCTGTTTTGGGGGTAAAAACGGGTTATTTTATACAAAAACCCCATCAAGCACTCGTCTCTGCCTATGCATTTTTAACGAAATTTCAAAAAAACGGCGTTTTTTCTCAAACAAAATCAAAAAAAACTTGCAAACCGGCTTCAAATATAGTAAAATACTTCTGTGTGTATAATGACAGACGATGATGCGGGAGGTTAAGTATCGTAAGGGATACAATTTCCGCGGAGAATGTCCGAATCACGAATTTGGGCGTCAGAGCACAGGATAGGTGTATTATGCCCAGTTCTTGTGAACTGGGATTATTAATGCATAAAGTGTGACACACCCGGCAAGGTGTGAATAATTTTCTGGCTGTCAAGCACAAAATACTCAATAATGTTAGGAGGGTACTAAAGTGGCTAATAGTCAAAAACTCAGAATCAAGCTCAAAGCTTATGATCACCAGCTCATCGATCAGTCGGCGCAGAAGATCGTAGAAACAGCTCAGCGCGCAGGTGCTAAGGTTTCAGGTCCCGTTCCGCTTCCGACAAAGAAAGAGGTTGTTACAATCCTCAGAGCGGTTCATAAGTATAAGGATTCCCGTGAGCAGTTCGAAATGAGAACTCACAAAAGACTCATCGATATCCTTGAGCCCACACAGAAGACAATCGAGACATTGCTCAAGATTTCTTTGCCTGCAGGCGTAGACATCGAGATCAACCAGATCTGATTGCACTTCACGGATGCCGTACGATACACGGCGGTCATGTTGGAGGAATGCTCCAACCAATAACCTAAATAGGAGGAAGTAAAAAATGCAGAAAGCAATTTTAGGCAGAAAAATCGGCATGACACAGGTTTTCACTGAAGACGGTGTTGTTATCCCCGTTACTGTAATCGCTGCTGGCCCCGTTGCCGTAGTACAGAAGAAGACAGTAGAGAACGACGGATACGAAGCAATCCAGGTTGGATTTGAAAATGCCAAGGAAAAGGCGGTTACAAAACCCCTTAAAGGTCACTATGCAAAAGCAGGCGTTGCTCTTAAGAAAGTGCTCCGCGAGTTCAGACTTGATGACTGCTCAGCTTACAATGTAGGCGATCAGATCACAGCAGAGGTTTTTGCAGCAGGTGAGAAGGTTGACGTTACAGGTACAAGCAAAGGTAAGGGCTTTGCAGGCGCTATCAAGAGATGGGGCAGCCACAGAGGTCCTATGACTCACGGTTCCGGTTACCACAGAAGACCCGGTTCATTGGGTGCTTGTTCTACACCTTCAAGAGTTATGAAGAACAAGAAGCTCCCCGGCCACATGGGTGTTGAGAGAGTTACAGTTCAGAACCTTGACGTTGTAAGAGTTGACGGCGAGAAGAACCTTATCCTTGTTAAGGGCGCTGTTCCCGGTCCCAAAGGCGGATTGTTGATTGTTAAAAATACAGTAAAAGCATAAATAACGTTTGGAAAGGAGGACAATTATTATGCCTAACGTAGCATTATATAACATGGAAGGCAAACAGATTGGCGACATTAACTTGAGCGACGCTATTTTCGGTCAGGAAGTTAATAAATCTGTATTGCATCAGGTTGTAGTAAATTACCTGGCTAATCAGAGACAGGGTACCCAGAGCACCAAGACCCGCTCCGAAGTACGCGGCGGCGGTATTAAGCCCTGGAGACAGAAAGGCACAGGCCGTGCAAGACAGGGTTCTATCCGCGCTCCCCAGTGGATCAAGGGTGGTATCGCACTCGGCCCCAAGCCCAGAGATTACGGATATGTGCTTAATAAGAAAGTTAAGATAGTTGCTTTGAAATCAGCACTTTCCAGCAAGGTTGCAGAGCAGGAGATTATCGTTGTTGACGATATCGCTATGACAGAGATCAAGACAAAGACTGTTGCTACAATGCTCACAAACCTCAATGTTGAAAGCAAAGCTCTTATCGTAACATGTGATAAGAATGATAATGTAGTTAAGTCCGCAAAGAATATCCCCGGAGTTTCAACTGCATTCACAGGCAGCTTGAATGTATATGAGATTCTCAACCACGAGAAACTCATCATCACCAAGGGTGCCGTAGAAAAACTCGAGGAGGTGTATGCGTAATGACTATGCACGATATTATTATTAAACCTATCGTATCTGAAAAGAGCATGGATCAGATTGCTGATCGCAAGTACACCTTCAGAGTAGCACTGGGCGCAAACAAAATCGAAATCGCAAAAGCTGTTGAACAGATTTTTGGCGTTAAAGTTGAAAAAGTAACTACTTCAAGAGTTCGCGGAAAGATTAAGAGAATGGGTGTCCATGTTGGAAAACGTCCCGACTGGAAGAAAGCGACTGTTAAGCTCACAGCTGACAGCAAGACCATTGAATTCTTTGAAGGCATGGCTTAATTAGTAAATAAAGCAGAAGGAGTGAAAAAGGAATGGCATTAAGAAGTTTTAATCCTACATCACCCGCTCGCAGATTTATGACAGTATCAACCTTTGAGGAACTTTCAAAGGTTGCTCCGGAGAAATCCTTGCTTGAACCTTTGAAGAAGCACTCAGGCAGAAACTCTTACGGTAGAATTACTGTTCGTCACAGAGGCGGCGGAAACAAGAGAAAATACAGAGTAATCGATTTCAAGAGAAATAAGGACGATATCAACGCAACAGTTCGTACAATCGAGTACGATCCCAACAGAAGCGCAAACATCGCACTTATCGAGTACACAGACGGTGTTAAGAGCTACATCATCGCTCCCAACGGTTTGAAAGTTGGCGATACAGTATGCTCAGGTGCAAATGCCGACATTAAACCCGGTAACGCACTTTTCATTCAGAATATTCCCGTTGGTACATTGATCCACAACATTGAGCTCTTCCCCAACAGAGGCGGTCAGCTCGTTAGAGCTGCAGGTAACTCTGCACAGCTTATGGCTAAAGAGAACGGCTACGCTCAGGTAAGACTTCCCTCCGGTGAAGTTAGAATGATCCGTCTCGACTGCAAAGCTACAATCGGTGAAGTAGGCAATGGCGATCACGAGAATATGTCAATCGGTAAAGCCGGTAGAAAAAGACACATGGGTTGGAGACCTACCGTACGTGGTGTTGTAATGAACCCCTGTGATCACCCCCACGGTGGTGGTGAAGGTAAATCACCTATCGGTATGCCCGGACCTGTTACCCCCTGGGGTAAACCCACTCTTGGTCACAAGACACGTTCCAAGAAAAAGGCAAGTAACAAGTTCATCGTTAAACGCAGAAACGGCAGATAATTATTTGTTTCTACAAAACCGCAGTCAGGTTTGTGCTGCTATAGCACAGACCGCTGCTTAAAACTTAAATGTTTCGGAAGGAGGTTCACTAATGTCAAGATCAGTTAAAAAAGGACCTTATGTGGAAGAACGCCTTTTAAAAAGGATTGAAGAAATGAACGCTGCAGGTGAGAAGAGAGTCGTTAAGACCTGGTCACGTGCATCTACAATTTTCCCCGAGATGGTTGGTCATACCATAGCAGTACACGACGGCAGAAAACATGTGCCCGTATATGCTACTGAGGATATGATTGGTCACAAGCTGGGTGAGTTTGCTCCTACACGCACCTTCAAAGGTCACGCAGGATCAAAAACAAGCAAATAATCAATCATAATTTGGGTAATTAAATTCCGCGAGAGGAGGATTAACTTATGGAAGAAATGGTACAGAAAGTTGCAAAAGCTAAATTAAGCTATGCACGTATTTCATCCAGAAAGGTAAAGGTTGTTATCGACCTTATCAGAAATAAATCCGTAGGTGAAGCGTTGGCAGCACTTAAGTTCACACCCAAGGCTGCTGCAGAGCTTGTTGAGAAGCTTTTGAAATCTGCAATCGCAAATGCTGAGAACAATCACGAGATGGATGTTGAGAAGCTTTATGTTGCAGAGATCTACGCTACTCAGGGACCTACACTTAAAAGAATCAGACCTAGAGCTCAGGGTAGAGCTTTCAGAATCAGAAAAAGAACATCACACATCACAGTTGTGTTGAAGGAAAAGAATTAAGCAAAGGAGGTAAGGATTTTGGGTCAGAAAGTAAATCCTCATGGATTGAGAGTTGGCGTTATCAAAGATTGGGATTCCAAATGGTACGCTAATAAAAAAGATTTCGGTAATAATCTGGTAGAAGATTATAACATAAGAAAATTTTTGAAGAAAGAGCTTTTTGCTGCAGGCATTGCTGTTATTGAGATCGAAAGAGCAAATAACAGAGTAGTAGTTAACGTATATGCCGCAAAACCCGGTATCATTATCGGCCGCAGCGGAGCAGAGAAAGAAAAGATTCAGGCAAAGGTTGAGCAGCTTATCTCTAAGAAGGTTGTTCTCAACATTATCGAAGTTAGAAACGCAGATGTTAATGCACAGCTCGTTGCAGAGAACATTGCTGCACAGCTCGAGAGAAGAATTTCCTTCCGTCGTGCTATGAAGCAGTGCATGCAGCGTGCAATGAAGATGGGTGCAAAGGGTATCAAGACTTGCGTATCAGGTCGTCTCGGCGGTGCTGAAATTGCGAGAAGTGAGCACTATCACGAGGGTACAATTCCCCTCCAGACACTCAGAGCAGACATCGACTATGGTTTTGCAGAGGCAGACACAACATACGGTAAGATCGGTGTTAAGGTTTGGATCTACAAAGGTGAGATTCTCAATGCCAGTGCACAGTTCGGCAGAGAGCGCAAGGAAGAGAGAGCGCCCAGAGCCAACAGAGCACCCAGACAGGGTCAGAGACCGGCAAGAGCTCCCAGAGCCGCAAAACCCGCGAACGGTGAAGGAGGTAAATAATCATGTTGTTACCAAAAAGAGTTAAACACAGAAGAGTAATGCGCGGACGCATGAAAGGTAAAGCCCTCCGTGGCAATACTGTTTCTAATGGTGATTTTGGTATTCAGGCACTTGAACCTGCATGGATTACCAGCAATCAGATAGAGGCTGCCCGTATAGCGATGACACGTTATACCAAGCGTGGTGGTCAGGTATGGATTAAAATATTCCCGGATAAACCTGTTACAGAGAAACCTGCTGAGACTCGAATGGGTAGTGGTAAAGGTTCACCTGAGTATTGGGTTGCCGTAGTTAAACCGGGCAGAGTATTATTTGAGATTGGCGGAGTTGACGAAGAAGTTGCAAGAGAAGCATTGCGTCTTGCTATTCACAAGCTTCCTATTAAGTGCAAGATCGTATCTGCCGCTCAGGAAATGGACGGTGATTTGAATGAAGGTTAATGAAATCAGAGATTTTACTGACGTAGAGTTGACTCAGAAGTTGGATGAACTCAAAGCTGAATTGTTCAACCTCAGATTCCAGAACGCTACAAATCAGCTGGAGAACCCTCAGAGAATAACAGACGTTAAGCGTACAATTGCAAGAGTAAAGACAATCCTTCGCGAAAGAGAATTAACTGTTTAATAAGAGAGGAGGAAAAGTTAGATGGAACGCAATTACAGAAAAACCCGTATAGGTAAAGTTGTAAGCGATAAGATGGACAAAACCATCGTAGTTGCTATTGAATATAACGTAAAACATCCGCTTTACGGTAAAATCGTTAAGAGAACCTACAAACTTAAAGCTCATGATGAACAGCAGGTGGCTAAAGTGGGCGATAAGGTAAAGGTTATGGAAACAAGACCGATTTCAAAGGATAAGAGATGGAGATTGGTTGAAGTTACCGAAAAAGCTCAGTAATCTTTTAATGGAAGGAGAGAGTTTAAGTGATACAACAGCAAACTTTATTGAAAGTTGCCGATAATACAGGTGCAAAAGAATTGATGTGTATCAGAGTTTTGGGCGGAAGCCGCAGAAAGTATGCCAACATTGGCGACGTAGTGGTAGCATCAGTTAAAAAAGCAACACCCGGCGGTGTTGTTAAAAAAGGTGACGTTGTAAAAGCAGTTGTAGTAAGAAGTGTTAAAGGACTCAGAAGATCCGACGGAACATACATCAAATTTGATGAGAATGCAGCTGTAATTATAAGAGATGATAAAAACCCTACAGGTACTCGTATCTTTGGCCCCATCGCCAGAGAGCTTCGTGAGAAAGAGTACATGAAGATATTGTCACTCGCACCGGAAGTACTTTAAGGAGGTGTCGATAAATGAAAAACAGAGTAGGCATTAAAAAAGGCGATAACGTAGTAGTTATCTCCGGTAAAGATAAAGGTAAAAAAGGCAAAGTTTTATCTGTTGACGCCGCTTCAAGAAAAGTAATCGTTGAAGGTGTTAATATGGCTACCAAGCATGTTAGCCCCCGTAAACAGGGTGAACAGAGCGGTATCATTAAGCAGGAAGCTGCCATTTATGCATGCAAGGTTATGCACATCTGCTCTTCATGCGGCAAACCCACCCGTATCGGTTACAAATTACTCGATGACGGTTCCAAGGTAAGAATGTGCAAAAACTGTTTAGAAACAATTGAGAAATAATTTTTGATTGAGAGGAGGATTTTCGGCAATGGCAAGATTCAAAGAAAAGTATGAAAACGAAGTAAGAAGTGCTTTGATGGAAAAGTTCGGCTACAAAAGCCCTATGCAGATTCCCAAGTTCGACAAGATCGTTGTAAACATCGGCGTTGGCGAAGCAAAGGATAATGCAAAAGCACTCGAAGCTGCTGTTTCTGATCTTGCAGCGATTACAGGTCAGAAGCCTATCGTTACAAAGGCAAAGAAATCTGTTGCTAACTTCAAGCTCAGAGAAGGCATGAACATCGGCTGCAAAGTTACACTCAGAAATGAGAAAATGTACGAATTCATGGACAGACTGTTTTCAGTTGCTCTTCCCCGTGTAAGAGACTTCCACGGTATCAGCGCAAACTCTTTTGACGGCCGCGGCAACTATGCACTCGGTATCAAAGAGCAGCTCATATTCCCGGAAATTGACTATGATAAGATAGACAAAATCAGAGGTATGGATATTATATTCGTTACAACAGCACACACAGACGAGGAAGCAAGAGAGCTTCTTAAACTCATGGGTGCACCGTTTGTAAAGGCTTGAGGGGAGGTAACAATACATGGCTAAAAAAGCAATGATATTAAAGCAGCAGAAAAAGCAGAAGTTCTCCACAAGAGAATACAACAGATGCAAAATCTGCGGCAGACCCCACGCTTACCTGAGAAGATATGGCGTATGCCGTATCTGCTTCAGAGAGTTGGCTTACAAGGGTCAGATTCCCGGTGTCAGAAAAGCAAGCTGGTAATACCGGACGAAATAATATAGAACTACAGACTACAAATAAGGAGGTAGCAAAATGCAGATAACAGATCCGATTGCTGATATGCTCACACGTATCAGAAACGCGAATTCTTCCAAGCACGAAACAGTAAGCATCCCTTCATCCAAGATGAAGATTGAGATCGCTAAGATTTTGCTTGAAGAAGGTTATATTGCAGGTTACGAAGTTATAGAGGACGGACTGCAAGGCATTATAAAAGTTACTCTTAAATACGGTCCCAATAAGAAAGCAGTTATTACAGGACTTAAAAGAATTTCTAAACCCGGTTTGAGAGTATATGCAAGTAAAGAAGAGCTTCCGAGAGTATTAAGAGGTCTCGGTATCGCTATTGTTTCCACTTCAAAAGGTATTATGACCGACAAGAAAGCAAGAAGTGAAAATGTAGGTGGCGAAGTATTAGCATTCATTTGGTAATAACTTTCAGGAGGTGAGATAATTGTCAAGAATAGGAAATATGCCTATCAACGTTCCCGCAGGTGTTGAGGTTAAGATCAGCCCCGAGAACGAGGTAGTAGTTAAAGGCCCCAAGGGTACTTTGACAAAGAAATTCCGTAAGGAAATCAGCATAGCACAGGAAGGTTCACAGATTCTGGTGACCAGACCTAACGATAAAAAGGAAAACAGATCTTTCCACGGCCTCACAAGAACACTTTTAAGCAACATGGTTGTAGGTGTTACAGATGGTTTCGAGAAGAAGCTCGAGATCAACGGTGTAGGTTATCGTTGCGCTAAAGCAGGAAAGAAATTAACTCTTAACCTGGGCTTTTCACATCCTGTAGAGTTTGAAGATACTGACGATTATACATTGGAGGCACCCGATGCCAACACAATTATCGTAAAAGGTATTGACAAACAGATCGTAGGACAGATCGCAGCACAGATTCGTGAGAAACGTCCCCCCGAACCCTACAAGGGCAAAGGTATCAAATATGCTGACGAGCATATCAGAAGAAAAGAAGGTAAGACAGGCGGTAAGAAATAATTCAGTATTTCTTAATATGCAGTTTGGCTTTCGTATTCTGAAAGAGCTAATCCCGTTTGTATTCAAACGGACATACAGTTTTACTTTTTAGAAAGGAGTATGGTCATGATTAATAAAAAGAGCAGTAACGATCAGAGAATCAAAAGACACTACCGCGTAAGAAACACAGTAAGCGGTACTGCTGAACGTCCCAGACTGAACGTATTCAGAAGCTCCAGCAATATATACGCACAGATCATTGATGATACTGCCGGTGTTACTTTGGTTTCAGCTTCAACCTTGGATGCTGATGTAAAAGCAAACATTTCCAATGGTGGTAACAAAGAAGCTGCAAAACAGGTTGGTTTGGCAGTTGCTAAGAAAGCTATCGAGAAAGGCATTAAGCAGGTAGTTTTCGATCGTGGCGGATATATCTATCACGGTAGAGTAGCAGAGCTCGCCGCCGGAGCAAGAGAAGGCGGATTAGATTTCTAAAAAAGGAGGTTTGGCCAGTTTTATGGAAAGAATAGATGCAAGTACATTGGATTTACAGGAAAAGATTGTCGACATCAATCGTGTTGCCAAAACTGTAAAGGGCGGCAGAACAATGCGTTTCAGCGTATTGATGGTAGTTGGTGACGGTAACGGCCACGTAGGCGCAGGTACCGGTAAAGCAGCAGAGATTCCCGATGCTGTAAGAAAAGCTATCGACGACGCTAAGAAGAACATGATTTCTGTTCCCATGGTAAATACCACAATTCCTCACGAGGTAATCGGTGAGTTTGGTGCAGGCAGAGTATTGCTCAAGCCCGCAGGCGAAGGTACCGGTGTTATCGCGGGCGGCGGTGTAAGAGCTGTATTGGAGCTTGCCGGCATCCGTGACATCAGAACAAAGTCACTTCGCAGCAACAATCCCCGTAATATGGTAAATGCGACAATCGAAGGCCTTAAGAGTCTTATGGTAGCTGAAGAGGTTGCAAAACTCAGAGGCAAGACCGTAGAAGAATTGTTAGGTTAATTACGATTCAGCATTGAAAATATTTAGGAGGGAAAGTTAAATGGCTAATTTGAAAGTTACTTTAACAAAGAGCATCATTGGCAGCAAGAAAGATCAGATCGCTACAGTTGCTGCTTTGGGCTTAACTAAAATCAGAAGCGAAAAAGTTCACGCTGACACACCCCAGATCAGAGGTATGATCAAGAAAGTGAACCACTTAGTAAAGGTAGAAGAAATATAAAAAGGAGGTGCCTTGCATGAAATTATATGAACTTGCTCCCAGCGCCGGCAGTACAAAGGACGCTAAGAGAGTAGGAAGAGGCCACGGTTCCGGTGCCGGCAAAACATCCGGTCGCGGACACAAGGGTCAGAACGCTCGCTCAGGCGGTGGCGTAAGACTCGGCTTCGAAGGTGGACAGATGCCTATTTACAGACGTCTTCCCAAGCGCGGTTTTACAAACATTTTTGCAACAAACTATGCGGAAGTCAAGGTTTCCGATTTTAATATTTTCGAAGATGGCGCAGTAGTTGACGCTAAAGCCTTAAAAGAAGCAGGCGTTATCAAGAAAGCATGCGACGGAATTAAAGTTTTGGGAAATGGTACACTTGAGAAGAAGATTACCATTCAGGCTAAAAAATTCACCGCCAGCGCCAAGGAGAAAATTGAAGCTGCCGGTGGAAAGGCAGAGGTGATATAAGTGTTTCATACAATTAGAGATGCATGGAAAATCCCTGATTTAAGAAAGAAAATGCTTTTCACACTTTTGATGCTCGCAGTATTCAGACTCGGTACATTCATTCCCGTTCCCGGTCTTAACGCTGCAGCACTTAAAGAGCTCGTAGGCAACGGTGACAACCTTTTTGCACTTATGGATTCATTCTCCGGTGGTGCGTTCTCAAATGCAACCATCTTTGCAATGGGTATTACCCCCTACATCAACAGTTCAATTATCCTTCAGTTGTTGACAGTTGCAATCCCCACCCTTGAACGTATGTCCAAGGAAGGCGAGGAAGGCAGAAAGAAGATAGCATCCTGGACACGTTACGGTACAATCATCCTCGCTCTTATTCAGGCGACAGGTTTGTACTTCGGTATCAAGGGCGCAGTTGAAGCACCCGGTATCTGGTCCTACTTTACTGTAGTTGCTACTTTCACCGCAGGTACAGCATTTCTTATGTGGCTCGGTGAGAAGATTACAGAGAACGGTATCGGAAACGGTATTTCAATGATCATCTTCGGCGGTATCGTTGCGGGCTTGCCCACAACAGTACGTGGCCTTTACAACAACTTTATGGCAGGCGCCATCAACATCTGGGCAATTTTGATAATTGCTGTTTTGGCAATCGCCATGGTAGTATTTGTAGTATTCATCAACGATGCAGAAAGACGTATCCCCGTTCAGTATGCAAAACGTATGGTAGGCCGTAAGATGTACGGCGGACAGAGCACCCATATTCCGATCAAGGTTTCAATGGCAGGTGTAATCCCGATTATCTTCGCTATGTCGATAATGTCATTCCCCTCAACCATTATGGCTTTGTTTGGTTCACAGCCCACAGGCTTCTGGTCATTCTTGACACCCGGCTCATGGGTATACATTGGTTTGTATCTGCTCCTCATCATCTTCTTCACATATTTCTACACCTCAATCCAGTTTGATCCTATTGAGATTGCAAATAACATGAAGAAGAACGGCGGTTTTGTTCCCGGTATTCGTCCCGGCAAACCCACCAGTGAATACATCACCAGAATTTTGTCAAAGATCACACTTACAGGAGCACTGTTCCTCGGTATCATCGCTGCATTGCCTTTGGTACTCGGCAGATTCGTTGGTTTTTCAATATCCATCGGCGGCACATCACTCTTGATTATGGTCGGCGTAGCACTTGAAACTGTTAAGCAGATTGAGTCACAGATGATTATGCGTCATTATAAGGGATTTCTTGAATAATCAAATTAGTTTGTAGGTGTTGATATGAAACTCATTATTTTAGGAGCACCAGGCGCAGGCAAAGGTACTCAGGCACAGGTCCTTGAGCAGACCTTTTCCATTCCCGCTATATCAACAGGTGCAATGATAAGACATGCAATTAAAGATGAAACGCAGACAGGCATTGAAGCTAAGAAATTCATCGATAAAGGACAGCTCGTTCCCGATGATATGATAATTCGTATGTTAGAAGAAAGGCTTTCAATGCCCGACTGCAAGAACGGTTTCATTTTAGACGGCTTTCCCCGCACCATTCCTCAGGCAGAGGCCTTTGACAGAAATAGCGATGGCTCGTACAAGGTTATTTCCATAGAGGTGTCTGACGAGGCAATCATAGAGCGTCTTACAGGGCGTCGAGAGTGCGCGGTATGTGCTACTCCCTATCATATCGTGAATAAGCCCTCATCAAAGGGTGAGATATGTGAGAAATGTGGTGGTAATCTTATCACCCGTGAGGATGACACCCCCGAGACCATATCAAAACGTCTTGCGGTGTATCACAAGCAGACCGAGCCTTTGAAGAACTACTACAAAGACAGCGGTAAGCTCATCACAATCCACGGTAAAGAGAGTATATCAGATACCACGGCAGAGCTGCTTGCGGCTTTAGGACATAAACAGGACTAAGACAGGAGCGCGATCAGGATGATTTACATTAAATCCCCTGCAGAGGTTGCCAAGATGCGACGCGCAGGTAAAATCGTATACGATACGCTTGAGACACTTAAGTCTTATGTCAAAGCCGGTATTACTACAAAAGAACTTGATACAATTGCAAGAGAATTCATATTAAGTCAAGGGGCTAAACCCTCTTTCCTGAATTACAACGGCTTTCCGGGAAGCATCTGTGCTTCCGTAAATAACGTGGTTATTCACGGAATCCCCGGCGACACCAGGCTTTATGAAGGCGATATAATCAGCCTTGATATCGGAGCTTGTTTTGACGGGTACCACGGAGATGCGTGCAGGACCTATGCAGTAGGAGAGATTTCAGCTGAAGCACAACGCCTTATGGATGTGACGAAGCAGAGCTTTTTTGAAGGCATCAAGTTTGCCCGCCACGGTGAACGACTTTTCACTGTATCGGCAGCTATTCAGGAATACGTTGAGAAAAACGGATACAGTATTGTGAGGAACTATTGCGGACACGGCATAGGCAAATCACTCCACGAGGATCCCGAGATACCCAATCACGGCAAAGCCGGACACGGTGTCCGCCTTGTAAAAGGAATGACCCTTGCTATAGAGCCAATGGTTAACCAGGGCGCATACGCCACCAACACGTTGAAAGACGGTTGGACGGTTATCACCGCAGACGGTTCGCTGTCAGCTCATTATGAGAACACCATTCTGGTTACTGACGGTGAGGCGGAGTTGCTTACTGATATGTAGAGGTGATGAAATTGCAATTTCACCCCGGAGAGATCGTGCAGTCATTAAACGGCAGAGATAAGGATAAGTACTTCATAGTGCTTTCCTGTGATGAACGTTTTGTGTACTTGTGCGACGGCAAAAACAGACGGCTTGATAATCCCAAGAGAAAGAACGTACGCCATATAATCTCGGTATCAGATGCGGTGGCTATCCCGCTTGTATCGGATGCAGGTAATAAGGCGATTCGTAAAATCATCTCAGATTTCAGGTCGGTCAACTCAGACAGAAAAGAATAGGGAGGTTTTATTCTTGGCTAAAGAAGATGTTTTGGAACTTGAGGGTACAGTCATAGAAGCACTGCCCAATGCAATGTTTCAGGTAGAATTTGAAAACGGGCACAGGGTTCTTGCTCATATTTCGGGCAAACTCAGAATGAATTTTATCAGAATACTGCCCGGTGATAAGGTAACGGTAGAATTGTCACCCTATGACCTTACAAAAGGTCGTATCACTTGGAGGGCAAAATAATTCACGATAAAATTAAATGGAGGTATGTATTATGAAAGTAAGACCATCTGTTAAACCGATTTGCGAAAAATGCAAAATCATCAAGAGAAAAGGTAACATCATGGTTATATGCGAAAATCCCAAGCACAAACAGAGACAGGGTTAATCCTTGTTTAGGGATTTAGGTATTGTTTATAGCTTACAGGGGCGGCTGTATAAAGCACTTTGTACTTTATAACCTTGTGGTTATTAAAATATACAAGGAAAAATAAACAGCAATTAATTTTGCATAACACAAATTCACAGGAGGTGTGAAAATTCAATGGCTAGAATAGCAAGTGTTGACTTACCAAAGGAAAAAAGAGTTGAAATTGGTCTTACCTACATTTTCGGTATCGGCCTTCCCAGCTCAAAGAAGATTTTAGCTGAAGCCGGAGTTAATCCGGATACAAGAGTTAAAGATCTCACCGATGACGAGGTAGCAAAGCTCAGAGAGATCATCGACAGAGATTACACTGTAGAGGGTGACCTCCGCAGACAGACAGCTCTTGATATAAAGAGACTTATCGAAATCGGTTGCTACCGTGGTCTTCGTCATAGACGCGGTTTGCCCGTAAGAGGTCAGAACACAAAGAACAACGCACGTACCAGAAAAGGTCCCAAGAGAACCATCGCTGGTAAGAAGAAATAATAGGGAGGGATAAGAATTGGCTCAACCAAAAAGAACTCGCAAAAGACGCGAAAAGAAAAATATTGAACGTGGAGCAGCTCATATCGCCTCTACTTTCAATAACACAATCGTAACCATCACCGACACAGCCGGTAATGCACTTTCATGGGCTTCATCCGGTGGTCTTGGTTTCCGTGGCTCCAGAAAGAGCACACCTTTTGCTTCACAGATGGCTGCAGAAACAGCTGCAAAGGCTGCAATGGAGCATGGTCTTAAAACCGTTGAGGTTTATGTAAAAGGTCCCGGTGCCGGTAGAGAAGCTGCAATCCGCGCATTGCAGACAGCCGGTTTGGAAGTTAGTATGATTAAAGACGTAACACCTATTCCTCACAACGGTTGCAGACCGCCTAAGAGAAGAAGAGTGTGATTCTATATTATCGGAGTTAGGAGGGAAAACACATGGCTAAAAATATGCAGCCCATTCTGAAAAGATGCAGAACATTGGGCATTACTCCTTCTGTTATGGGTATTGACAAATCAAGCAACAAGAACCCCAAGACAGGTAGGAAAAAGCAGAGCGAGTACGGTATGCAGCTTACCGAGAAGCAGAAGGTTAAGTTCATCTACGGCGTTCTCGAAAAGCAGTTCAGAAAATATTATGAAATGGCTACAAAGAGAAAAGGTATTACCGGTGAGATGCTTCTCCAGATTCTCGAGTCAAGACTTGACAACGTAGTATTCCGTCTCGGCCTTGCAAACACAAGAAGAGAAGCAAGACAGCTCGTAAACCACGGTCATATTCTTATTAATGGTAAGAAGGTAGACATTCCTTCATACCTTGTAAACCCCGGTGAAGTTATTACCGTAAAAGAGAAGACCATGAATTCAGACAGAATGAAGGATATCGTAGAGAAGAATTCTTCAAGAGTAGTCCCCAAATGGTTGGATATGGACAAGAAAACTCTTACAGGTAAAGTTCTTCAGCTTTGCGAGAGAGATGACATTGACTTTGAAGTTAGTGAACACCTCATCGTTGAGTTGTATTCTAAATAATATCTGTTCTTTATGGTTTTTGCGAAGCGTGTATTTCCGTTTGTTCGGGGATGCGCTTTGCAAAAAGCAACAACATGTTGTTATCACACGGTAAGACGGAATGGAGGATTATAGCATGATTGAAATGGAAAAACCAAGGGTTGAATGTGTCGAAAAGAGCGAAGACAATACCTTTGCCAAATTCGAAGTTGAACCTCTTGAGCGTGGCTACGGTACCACAATCGGTAACGCATTGAGACGCGTATTGCTCTCATCCTTGCCCGGCAGTGCTGCTACCAGCATCAAAATTGAGGGTGTTCTTCACGAATTCTCTACAATTCCCGGTGTAAAGGAAGACGTTACTGAAATAGTTTTGAATGTTAAAAAACTCATCACCAAGGTTCATTCCGATACAACTAAGACCGTATACATCGAGGCAGAAGGTCCCGGTGAGGTTTGCGCGAAAGACATCCGTTGCGACAGCGAAGTTGAGATATTCAATCCCGAGCTTCATATTGCCACATTGGATAAGGGCGCTAAGTTGAATATGGAAATCACTCTTTCAAACGGAAGAGGTTATGTTACCAGCGAGAAGAATAAAGAGAATCTCCCCAATGTAATTGGTCTTATTCCTACAGATTCAATTTATTCACCTATCGAAAAGGTTAACTACTATGTGACAGATACCCGTGTTGGTCAGGTTACAGACTTTGATAAGCTGACAATCGAGATAACTTCCAACGGCACAATCACTCCCGAGGAAGCACTTTCTCTCAGTGCAAAGGTAATCAACGACCATATGTCTCTGTTCATTGACCTCAATAAAGAGATCGGCGCTACCGATATCATGGTTGAGAAAGAGGAGAACAAGAGAAACTTGGTTCTCGAAATGACTATAGAAGAGCTCGATCTCTCTGTACGTTCATTCAACTGCTTGAAGAGAGCCGGCATCAATACCGTTGAGGATCTTGTTAACAAGTCCGAGAGCGAAATGATGAAGGTTAGAAACCTCGGCAGAAAGTCATTGGAAGAAGTTGTAGGCAAACTTGCAGCCCTCGGTTTCTCGTTTGCAAAGGACTATGACGAATAAGATACTATTGTAATAAAGGAGGTACTGATATGCCCGGAACAAGAAAATTAGGTAAAGCTACCGATAATAGAATGGCTATGCTCCGTAATCTTGTTACTTCACTTCTCGAGAACGGTAAAATCGAAACAACCGTTGCAAAAGCAAAGGAAGTAAGAAGTCTTGCTGAAAAAATGATTACATTGGGCAAGGATAATACGCTCCACTCAAGACGTCAGGCACTCGCCTTCATCACAAAGGAAGATGTTGTGACCAAGGTGTTTGCTGAAATCGCTCCCAAATATGCAGAGCGTAACGGCGGATATACGCGTATTTTGAAGGTAGGCCCCAGACGCGGCGATGCTGCTGAAATGGCTATTATCGAATTGGTTTAATTAAGATCTTAATTAGAAAAAGAGTTGTTGATTATATCAACAACTCTTTTTGTTTTGTCATTATTTATAAATATAACTGTCGCAATCTAGTGGGGTAAAGCCCCCTTGCTTTACAAACCCTTATTCAAATAACTCCCCCATAAGCTTTTTCACATTATCTGCTCTTTTTTTTGTTTCTGCTTCATCAAATTCAAGACTTAGCACATCACCTTCCCTGGTGCATTTAAGAAGCTCTTTAGGGATAGAAAATGTCACACCGCCATCTGCTTCCACAACGGCAAATTCGCCTTCAAATCTGTCTATTATAAGCTTCATTTACTTTCACTCCTTCTCTGTGTTGAATGTGATGCTCGCTCCGTCGGATACCGCCTCAATGGTTCCGTTTATGTCCGTGCGAAATACCTTGATGTTTCTCTCTGCCAGTCTGTCAAGCACTTTGCTGTGGGGATGACCGTAATCGTTCCCCTCACCGCAGGAGATCACGGCGTATTTCGGCTCCGTCTTTTTGAGGAAGTTCTTTGATGTGGAGCTGTCACTTCCGTGATGACCTACTTTCAGCACATCACATTTGATGTTGGTGCGGATTAAATCCTCCGCCTTCTTCTCGCCGTCACCTGTGAACATAAACACATTCTCACCATGAGTCAATTTAACCATAGCGGAATAATTATTTGTATCCTCATAGGAATCCGCTACAGGTGCCACAAACTCCGCCGTCACATCCTCATTTTTTATTATTTCAACTCCTGCTCTGGCGGTGGAAATTTTGTATTCCTTCTCCTTTATTGCGAGAAGGAGTTTTTCATATGTGGCGGTGTTTGATATGGCATTGGTCATATAAATCCTGCCGATATCAAGAGCGCGTACCACCGTCTCCATTCCGCCTATATGGTCGGCATGGGGATGGGTGGCAATCAAGGTGTCTATCTTATCAAAACCCATCTTTCGTATGGTGTTGCATATCTGCTCACCGTTCTCTTTGTTGCCTGCATCAATCAGCATATTCTCTCCGTCGGGGAGCACTATGAATATACTGTCCGCCTGACCCACATCAAGGTAGTATACATGCATTTTCCCGTCAGGTGAGTAGGTGATTTCACTATTGGATGGCGTCACACCAAGAAAACCAAAAATTGCAATCGCAATAGCCGCCGCAACGGATAATATGCCCTTCTTCATATCTGCCACCTCCTTTATATGCAATTTATTGTGTTCAACTTCGTTAAAATCATTATATCATAAATAAGCAGACAAATCAATCACTCCCCATTCTCATAATATATCAACTTGTGAATATATTTTATTGAGATGAAATTTGAAAGGGATGAAGGGTATGAAAAGCACATCTTATGTAAAAAGATACAGACAATCACCGAAGGTAAAGGATAAGCCGCCTTCGGCAGACTTTGTGGTAAGGAGCATACGGCAGACCGTTGCCTGCGCCCTGCTGTTTCTTATATGTCTGCCCCTTTCTGCATCGGATAACTCCGTAAGGCCATATATTGCCAGGGTGCTGGTGGCGTCCTCGGATATAAAGGCAGTACGCCTTACCACCGCAGAACTGTGGGGTAAACTCACCACCGAAATCCCCGCCTTTATGGAGTCAAAGGGTCTGGGTGGGGTGGTGGATTTTTTCGAACTTGATGAGACGGATACCGCCTCCGCCGATGTTATAGAAGAACACACGGAAATCAATTAAAGCTATCTTCGGGGAGTTGTTTGTATCAGAATCTCAAAACACTTCTACATAGATATCACCGTCCTGCCTTTAATGCTTATGGCATATCTGACACACAATTTCGGCGATTTAATCCTTGTGTATGTGTGCGCGGCTATTCACGAGGGCGCTCATCTTTTGACTTGTAGAGCGCTTAAAATCAAAACGCTGGGCATACGTCTAATGCCCTGGGGATTAAATCTTAATACGGAATTCATCCGCGACCCCGTGAAATCTGTCATAATCTCTGCTTCAGGCCCTGCCTTGAGCCTGATTCTTGCCCTTGTATTTACCACCCATGCGCTTAGCGTGGTCAATATGGTGATTTTCGTTCTTAATATGTGCCCCGCTTTGCCCTTTGACGGCGGTGCAATAGCCGAGGGGTTAATCTCACACCGCCTCGGTTATATCAAAGCACACCGATATATGATATCTGTTACCAGGACCATATCGGTCATATTTGCCGTTTTTGGAATTATTTTTGCCATAATGAGCAAATATAACATTTCTCTTCTTGTTATCTCGGGATTTTTGATGTATAATTTAAGGATAGAGTATAAAAGATTTATATTCTTGCGAGAGATGATTTTCACCGATTCCTTTGCCAAGGCAGATGAGGGTGCCAGGATAAAGCATTTTGCACTTTTTGGCGGAGTTGCTGCTATGGGCGTCACGGATGATTTTGGGTACTCCTTTGTGTGTCATTTCTCGGTATATGATGAAAATATGAATCTCCTTGGCCACCTGACCCAGAGCGATATTATAGAGGGTATCATCCGTTACGGAAGCGGAGTCACGGTGGGGGAGATATGCGGAGGACGAAATGAACGTTAAGGAACAGGTATATAAAATACTTCCCAAGGTATCAAAGCCCACAAGATATATCGGTAACGAGTACAACAGCGTACACAAGGATGCCGACAAGGTGGATATAAGATTTGCATTCTGCTTTCCCGACATATACGAGGTGGGTATGTCCCATCTGGGTATGAAGATACTTTATCATCTTCTCAACACCCGTGAGGATACCTGGTGCGAGAGGGTGTTTGCCCCCTGGACAGATATGGAGGAGCAGATGCGGGCAGAGGATATCCCCCTTTATGGTATGGAGTCCTTTGATGCCCTTTCCGATTTTGATTTTTTGGGATTCACTCTCCAGTACGAGATGAGCTATACCAATATTCTCAATATGCTCTCTCTTGCAAAGATACCCAAGCTCACCGCCGACAGAGGCGAGGATGATCCCTTCGTGGTTATGGGTGGCCCTTGCGCTTATAGTGCAGAGTGTATAGCAGACTTTGCAGATTTCTTTATCCTTGGTGAGGGTGAAGAGGTAATGATGGAGATTATGGATGCTTATGCCGAGTGGAAGAAAAACGGCGGTAAGAGAGCAGATTTCCTTAAGATTGCATCAAAGATAGAGGGCGTGTATGTACCGTCCTTCTACGATATATCCTATAATGAAGACGGCACAGTATCCGCCATCACACCGATAGATGACACCGTTCCTGCCACCGTTAAGAAAAGAATTGTTAAAAACCTCGATACCATGTATGCTCCCGATAAGGTTATTGTGCCTTATATGGAGATAGTGCACGACAGAGTGATGCTCGAGGTGTTCCGTGGTTGTATCAGGGGATGCAGATTCTGTCAGGCGGGTATGATATACAGACCCGTAAGGGAGAAAAGCCCTGCCACCTTGCTTGAGAATGCCAAGAAGCTTCTTGCTTCCACGGGTTATGAGGAGATATCCCTTTCCTCCCTTTCCACCAGCGATTACAGAGGCTTAAAAGAGCTTACAGAAGAGCTTATCAATATCACAGAGAGTGAGTGTGTGAATCTTTCTCTGCCTTCGCTCCGTCTTGATTCCTTCTCTATGGACCTGATGCAGAAGGTGCAGAAAGTCCGCAAGAGTTCGCTCACCTTTGCCCCCGAGGCAGGCACCCAGAGAATGCGAGACGTTATCAATAAAGGTATCACGGAAGATGATCTTATGAACGCATCATTGATGGCCTTTGAGGGTGGATACAGTAGTATCAAGCTGTATTTTATGATAGGTCTCCCCTTTGAGACCATAGAGGACGTTCAGGGTATAGGCGACCTTTCCAAGAAAGTGGTTGACCAGTACTTCAAAGTGGATAAAGAGAAACGTGGCAAAGGCCTCCGTATCACCACCAGTGTATCGTCCTTTGTGCCCAAGGCATTCACGCCTTTCCAGTGGGCAAGGCAGAACAGTATGGACGAGCTTAAGGTGAAACAGCAGGCCCTTAAAGAGACCATCACCGACCGCAAGATTAAATATAACTACCATGAGGCACCCGTAAGTGTGCTTGAGGGGGTGTTTGCCCGTGGTGACAGACGTCTTTCCAAGGTACTTCTCAAAGCTTCCGAGATGGGTATCCGTCTTGATGGCTGGAGCGAGGTTTTCGATTACGATAAATGGATGGAAGCATTTGACCAATGCGGGATAGACCCGGATTTCTACACCAGAGAGCGTTCTTTTGAGGAGATTCTCCCCTGGGATATGATAGATGTGGGTGTGAGCAAGAAGTTCCTCATAAACGAGGCAAAGAGGGCAGAGCAGGGAGTAGTTACTCCCAACTGCCGTGCAAAATGTGCAGGTTGCGGAGCTGCATCCTTCGGGGAGGGCGTATGTTATGAATAAATACAGAATAAAATATGAACGCAATGATGATGCCAGATTCATATCTCATCTGGATCTTATGCGCACAATGAACAGGGCCCTCAAGCGTAGCGGTGCACCGCTTGAGTACACCAAGGGCTTCAATCCCCATATCATAATGACGGTAGCATTACCCCTGTCTGTTGGTATTACAAGCGAGTGCGAGTACCTTGATGTCACCTTCTCCGACAAGGTGGACACCGCTCTTTTGAAGGATAAGTTAAATGGTGTTATGCCCTCAGGTATAAAGGCATTGGAGATAAGATGTGCCGATGAGGAGAGGGCGTTCAAGTATATAGACAAGGCGAGATACGTGATAAACTTCACCGCTGATTCTGCCCCTGATTGTGAAGGCTTTCTCTCAATGGGCGAGGCGGTTGTCACCAAAAAGAGCAAAAGCGGTGAGAAGGAGGAGAACATCCTTCCCGATATTTTCTCATTGACAGGCAGAGAGGTGGCTAACGGTTATGAAGTAGAGATGCTCCTCAGCGCAGGAAGCAAACGCAATCTCAAGCCCGAGCTTGTTATGAGCGCCATAGATAAGTTCCAGAATATAAATGCAAAGGATATTACTATACACCGTGTAAACATCTATTTTGATGACGGTGCGGAGGTGTTTTGATGACTGTAGAGAAGCGTTATGAGGAGCTTAAAGCTTTACTCAACGAACACAGTTATAAATATTATGTGTTGGACAACCCCGACATTACCGACGAACAGTATGATAAACTCATGAGGGAGCTCACCGAGATAGAGAAGGCAAACCCTCACTTTGTCACCGCAGATTCCCCTACTCAGAAGGTGGGCGGCAGAATCCTTGATGGCTTTGAGCAGGTCACCCACACGGTGCCTATGCAGAGTTTGCAGGATGCCTTTTCCTTTGACGAGGTCAAGGAATTTGACACCCGTGTCCGCGGTGTAGTGGATAACCCTATCTATTGCGTAGAGCAGAAGATAGACGGACTTTCCGTGTCTTTAGAGTATGTGGATTCCGTGTTTGTCCGTGGCTCTACCCGTGGTGACGGCGTAGTGGGTGAGGACGTTACGGAAAATCTCAAGACGGTTCGTTCAATTCCCCTCCGACTTCGTGTGGATGTTCCCTATCTTGAGGTAAGGGGCGAGGTGTTCATATCCAAGCCGGACTTTGCAAAGATAAACGAGCAGAGGGAAGAAAACGGCGAACCCACCTTTGCCAACCCCCGCAACGCCGCAGCAGGCTCATTGAGACAACTCAACTCCGCCATTGCGGCAAAGCGTAATCTTGATATATTCGTATTCAACATTCAGCAGATACAGGGCAGAGAGATTTCCTCTCATTTAGAGGGTCTTGAATTCCTCCGTGAATGCGGATTCAAAGTAATCTCCAACACAAAGGGATTTCCCACCATAGAGGATGCCTTTGCAGAGATTGAGAGAGTCGGCTCTGTAAGACGAGATCTTTATTATGATATTGACGGTGCGGTTATAAAGCTGGATTCCCTTGCGCAAAGGGAAGAACTCGGCTCCACCGCCAAGACACCCCGTTGGGCGATTGCATACAAATACCCTGCGGAGAAGCAGAAGACCAAGGTGAAAGACATTACCGTGGCTGTCGGCAGAACGGGTGTGCTCACCCCGGCGGCAGACCTTGACCCCGTGTTCATAGCGGGCTCTACCGTAAGCCGTGCCACATTGCACAATATTGATTTTATAAGACAGAAGGATATCCGTATTGGTGATACGGTTGTCATACAGAAGGCAGGGGATATCATCCCCGAAGTTGTAGAGGTAGTCACCTCCGAGAGAACGGGTGCAGAGATAGTGTTCAATATGCCCGACACCTGCCCTGCCTGCGGTGCAAGAGTGCATCGTGAGGAAGGCGAGGCGGCGGTGAGATGCACAGGCGCAGATTGTCCTGCTCAGGCGGTGCGCAGCATCATACACTTTGTATCCCGTGACGCTATGGATATAGAGGGTTTAGGCCCCCAGATAATAGAGAAACTCATTGAGAATAATCTCATCTCCAATAGTGC
>JAZOWA010000008.1:0-2035 GCA_045659025.1 Clostridia bacterium | reverse complement strand
TTTGTTATAACGAGACGCCCCACACAGCACACCGTAGGGGCAGACGTCCTCGACTGCCCGCAAGTATCATTATCGGTTCGTCGGGGACGCCGAACCCTACGAAACTTTGTGGTGTGATGCCATAGAAAATGGCGGTTTCCGACATTTCGTTTGATACCTAAGGGTATCGTAGGGGAGGGGTTCCATCCCCTCCCGATTGTTGTGGTTTATTGCGGGAGGGCGCAGAGACCCGCCCCTGCGTTTTCTGCCATAATCATTCATTCTTCATTTATAATTCTTCGTTACTCACTATTCATTACTCACCATTAAAAATCGCCCTTTTTTATCATTGGGAAAAACAAACATAAAAATTGACTATTGCAAAAACTCTGCTATGAATGTAGAATATCATTAGGGAGAAGTGCGCTTTTTTGCACTATCCTTTTAAGTACATTTTGAAAGGAACAGTTAATATGAGAAGATTATTATCAGTTGCTCTTATTCTTGCTTTGGCTCTCAGCTGTCTGCCCTTTGGCGTATTCGCTGCAGATGATGCAAGAGTTAAGCTTATTCTTGACCCGGGTGTTGATAACCTTATCAACTTTGACATTCACCCCTGGGCAGAGGCAGGCAGATACGTGCTTTTCCTCACTCCCGAGGTTCCCGAGGGTTGCACAGTCAGATATTACAGAAACGGCGTGGCTTTGAGCGACGATTCCATTAAGCTTGGTTTCGTTCCCGGCTCTGATGCGCTTCAAGTGCTCGCAGGTCCCAACAAATTCACAGCTGCAGCAGTAGATGCTTCAGGTAATGTTGTTGCAGGCTCACAGTCATTGCCCATCAGCATTTATGGTGAGGAATTTGCGTTCTATAGTTCATCCTTCGGTGAGGGTATCCAGAAGTTCGTCGATGACGACATGGTTATTAAAGCGAGATATGCTACCGGTCACGAGAAGGAGCTTGTAAGAGCACTTATCGATTATGATGAGGCTGCAGGTACAGGCCGCAGAAAAGAAATCGCTCAGTCAAAACGTCAGAACATCGGTTACAATACATACGCACGTAGAATGAAGTTCACCACCAGATCAGGTAACATGAACACCGAGTTCTACATTGACGGTCAGCTCGAGAAGGAACAGATCAGACTTATCGTATGTCTCTGTAAGTTCCCTGCCGACACTGTGGTAGGTGACCCCCTTATCGTTCACCTTAATAAAGACAACTCTTTGGATGTTCAGGGTATCCCCACCAGAGCGGTTGTTCCTGCTAATACATGGAACCACGTACAGGTTACATTCAACCACTCCACAAGCGCGGTTGATATGTATGTAAATGACGTACTTGTAGCGAAGAACATTCTCTTCCACTGCGATATGACCAACCTTGGTTACTTCTGTGTACACGGTCTTGGTATTGACAAGAACATCTACTACGATAACTACGGTGCAGGTTACTCCTTGAACAAGGTTGACCGTGACCTCATGGGTGACGCTCTTTCAAATGCAGACAATATGTATGGTAAATCCATCATCACTGAATTTGGCGAGAATTCTACCAAGATTTCTCTTAATAAAGAGAAGCTCCTCAAAGGTTTCAGAACTGACCTTGTTTTCGGTGCTATCACAAAAGACGGTGGCTTCTACCGTGTAGACTTTGACTGCGACATTCACTCCACCACACCTCTCCACGAGGAGTATGTGTTTGAAGTGGCAGACGTTGAGAGAATCAGCGTATGGCGCAAATCCGATATGGCACTTCTTACCCAGATCGGTAACCCCAAGTACTACAGCAAATAATTAACTGAAAATAATCTCATTATATGGCCGGGCGACGGATGTCGCCCGGCTTTTATTTTGGGAGAATCCCTGCGTTCTATATGGTATGCCCGTAGGGAATGGCGGTTTCCGACATTCCGTTTGATGTCCGTGCACATCGTAGGGGAGGGGTTCCATCCCCTCCCGATTGTTGCAATCCCCTTGCGGAGGGCGCAGAGACCTCCCCTGTAAGTTTTCATATGGTATGCCCGTAGGGAATGGCGGTTTCCGACATTCCGTTT
>JAZOWA010000007.1:0-81648 GCA_045659025.1 Clostridia bacterium | reverse complement strand
TACTAGCTTAATATATTTACCAAGATATGATGTGCCGGAATTTGTCGAACTCGCAAGATAGGCAAGCTGTTGTGGTGTCTTTATGATATACGGATCTTCTTCTGTTCCACTACCGCTTTCAAAGCCATCTGCAACTAAACCATCCCAAATCATACTATCTGTAGCCCCAACGGTGATTGGCACGGCAGAAAATAATGCTAAAACCATGTAAAATGCCAATATACAACATATAATCTTCTTCATGAAAAAAGCCTCCTTGGTTTAAAAAATGCGTGGATATATTCCAACTCTACATATAATACACACTCAAATTCTGAAGATAAGCGTATGGCTCGTAAAGAGAATCACACTAAAAACCATTAATAAACCACTATAAAATTATAGCATCATTTCCCAATATTTGCAATATGTATGCTTATTTTCAAGAAATCTTTATCTCAAATACACTATCTAGAAACAAAAATTTTGGTGAAGATGTAAAGTACAAAAAGCTGAACCATAAAGATATTATAATTTTAAGCTAATTTTTACAACAAATTGCAAAGTAAAATTATTGCTCTGCAATAGCTAAACAACTCCTTTGGAGTAGCTAAATTAAATCAGCCATAAGCGTGCGAAGCAGCACTTCATTAGCGAAGCAACTTCATAAGCAAAGCCTACTTAATGTTCCGCAGGAACGCTTCATTGAAAAAAGCACCAATCTTTTATCAAGATTGGTGCTTTTTTGCATCGGAGTGACAGGGTTCGAACCTGCGGCCTCATGGTCCCAAACCACGCGCGCTACCAACTGCGCCACACCCCGATAAGAAACAATTTGCCTTCTTATTCTAATACAGGTGGTGGGTTTTGTCAAGTCCTTTGTGGATTTTAAGGCCCAGGGCGGACAGGGCCTTATAAGTGCCTTTCCCACCTGAGAGGGCGTCTGCCGTGGCTATGGAGATGAAATTGCCACAGGAGTCTTTGAGCACTATGCCGTAATCGTCTGCCATATTGATATCCACGTCATCTTTGCATCCTGAGGCAAGGATAGTGACGGCATCATCCACCTCACCGATGCGAAGGGACAGACCCGTATCTGCCATTATGCCATCGGCAAAGTCCTCTCCCACTTTCTCCGTGGCAGAGACGGACACAATGCGAAAATAATCCGACACGCACCGCACCACATCACCGCATCGTTTATCGGCGGATATGGTGTATACCGTGCAAGCAGGCTTGTCTTTTGCGCAATCGGATATTATATGGGGCAAAAGAGCAATTTTGAGATTATCGCCCTTATATATATGTATACCTCTGTCCACCGCAAGATCTTCCACAAAGGGCGGAACATCACCCCGAAGGACGATTGATTCAATATCCTCCTTATCAAGAAGCCGTCTTACGTATCTGCGCCCACCACGAAGCAGACGGACGGATATAACCTCTCTGCCACCTACGACAATCCTTTTCATCTCACCTCTGCGGATGCCCTTCTCACCGCCTGAGGGGATGTCCCGATACACAACGGCTATTGCTCCCAATCAAATCACCTCTCTTATAAATATATCTTCCCCTTACCCAAAATATGAGCAAATAATTTTTGACGGACAAAAAGACCGAGACGGGTATCTCGGTCTTTAACAACATACATTAACATTAATCATTCTCAAGAAGTTTGGACGGCGGGATTTTCAAAACCTGTGCCATCTTAAACAAGGTTTCGAGGGAAACGCCTCGCACCGTGCCTGTACCCTCTACCTGCCCAACAAAATTTACACTTCTGTTAATTAATTCCGCAAAGGCCTCCTGAGTGAAGCCCGCTTTCTTTCTATAATAGGCAATCTTCAATCCAAGAGTTATATATCTTTCGGGAAACTCGGTTTTCATACACGTCCCTCCTATTACTTACATTTTAACAACAAAACAGGCGAATTATTACTTATCTCTTTTACATATTTCTTTACTTTAAGTAAATATTAATGTATAATGATTGTGTTTTAATTTACTTGGAGGACTCTTTTATGAAAAATAGTACCTGCTGTTTTGTTGGTCATCGCCAAATTGATGCAACCGACAAATTGAAAGAACATCTTACGGAGATACTAAAGAAACTTATCATTGAAGAAAATATCGACACTTTTTTATTTGGAAGTAACAGCCAATTCAACGACTTGTGCCACTGCGTAATCAGTGATCTTAAAAAAGATTTTCCTTATCTGAAAAGGATTTATGTCAGAGCAGAATTCCCGTTCATCGATGATGATTACAAGGCTTATCTGCTGAAAAGATACGAGGACACCTACTATCCCCAAAATATAATTAATGCAGGTAAGTATGTTTATGTTGAAAGAAACTCGGAAATGATAGACAAAAGCAGATTCTGTGTGTTTTACTACAACAAAACGTACACTCCCCCACCCAAAAATTCAACACAGAATTATCTGTCCCGACATCCGTTGTGAAGCGGTACATACATAGCTTATCAATATGCAAAACAATTAAACAAGTCAATAATTAATATATTTGAAAATGAACTTTTAATTTAATTCCAACATGCAAAAGACCGAGACGGGCGTCTCGGTCTTTTCCGATTTTAAGGAGATACAGGGGGAACTCCTTATTTTATGATTATAACTTCCTGAACAACATTATCATACACCCTTACGAATACTCTTGAAGGATCAAGGTCGTCGTATTTCTGGATGTCACCCGCATCTGCTACGGTGATCTGGTTTCTTGACTTGGTGGTGTCTACCTCGTATACATCTGCATCGCCGATGTTGAAGTTGTGCACCTTACCGTCACCCACCTGCATATTGAAGGAGGTGGAGAACTTCTTGGTAACCTTACCGTAGTAGGTGGTAGTCTTATCAGATACCTTCACCTCTGCCTCGGTGTCCCTGGTGGAGATATCAAACAGAAGTGTGATATCCTCTATCTCACCGTAAGCATTGGTCTTAATCTGGATAACGTCACCCTTTTCAAGCGCTTTATCACCCTTTACAAGGATGCCTGTCTCGGTGGTGGAGAGCTCTATCTTCTCGCCATTCTGGTAAGCGTAGAGATATTCCACGTCCTCACCGTCATCGTTTCTGCCCTGGGTAATCTCATCTACGATGGCAATTGCAGAATCCTCGTTGGCAATACCTGTGGAGTTGGTGACGATAATCGCACCTGCTCTGCGGTCCTCGGTGACGTCAAATACGATTACGTCGTACTTATCGCCGTCTACGAAGAAATCAGAGTTTCTTATGGCAAAATCAGCAGAATCTGTCTTGCCCTCGGGGATATCAAACACTACTGTGTTCTTATCCACGCCTACGCTCATATCTGAGCCCATGAGCTTGCCTGAGGTGGAGTTATAAACCACGTCATTCTCCTGCATGTTCATAGTGAATTTGCCCTCATCAATAGAAGATGTGGTGGTGGCGGTGGTGATTTCTTTTACCTCGTCGTCGGAGTTGAGTTCGAAGGTGATAAGCTGACCGCCCACCTTATCCCTCTCGCCCTTGATGGCGGTGAGTGCTTCCTCGGGAGTAAGACCGCTGGTGCCGTTCACCTTTATCTTGGATGCGGATTCGTAAATAGCCGTCTTGCCGTTTTTATCAAACACTTTTATCTCAAGGACTTCGTCCATACCTGTAGACAATTTGCCATCCACCAGGTATGCGTAGTTGGTGCTTACTGCAGTCTCGGAATCTACCGCAGCAATCTTGCCCTCAACGTCAAGGTAGAATGTGCCTTCGTCTTCAAGATTTACGGCGTTGGGGTAGTTCTTAGCCACCTTGTAGCCCTTGCCGTTGATATAGAAGGTGTCCTTGCTCTTACGGGTGATTTTACCCGTTACAGACTCGTTGCACACTTCTGCGTACACAAGGTCTCCGTCACGGCTCATTGTGGTGGTGATTACATCCCACTCCTCAAGATCAGAAAGCTCGATTCTCTCGGTGCCCTTTACAAGCACGAAGGTGAGAGTGTCGTCCTCGGGGTCTGCTACCAAGGTCTTCTGGCCGTATTTATCTACAATCTTATGAGAGGATTCTACCACCTCTTCCACTACATAGTTCACTGTCTCGTTCACAAACACCACATCGTGAGAACCGTTGGTATCGGTATCCAGCAAAGTGATAGAGCCTGATTCAATCACCTTGAAATCCTCAGTCGCACCCGCCTTACCGTTATAGAGGATAGTGGCGTCTTTATCGATAGCTTCCTTGGTGGGTTTCTTATCGTTATCAAGGTCTGCCCAATACTGAAGCTCTTTCTTGCTTTCGGTGTTGGTGATATCTGCGATATTCTCTGCAGGGACTGTCACAGACGAGTTCTTGCCTGAGGCAGGTCTGGCAAGGAGAAGCTCGTCATCCTCGTTAATATACGCATCTACCGTGAAACCAAGCACCTGACGAACGTCTGCTGTGCCTGTGGTGTATATTTCTTCACCGATAAGGATCTGGTCTTTCTTGAGGTTGGACGCGTTATCCAAAGACGCATTACCTACTGCGATAACCTGATCGGTGACTTTTTCTACGTTGAGTTTATCTTTAAGGAGAGTCTTATCAACTACTTCATAGTTGATGTCGTTACCGAAACCGGTCTGCTCCATCATATTGATAGTAAGAGCGTTGTAGGCAAGACGTGCCACGTCGCCACGGGTGATTGCCTTGTTGTGTGTGCCGGACACACCCTTGGTAAGACCGATATCTGAGGCAGTCACAAGGTAACCTGTGGGATATCCACCCTTTGCCTGTGCCTGAGGCTCATAGCCAAGCGCACGTACAAGGATAGTAACCGCTTCGGCATAGGTGATCTTATCATCAGGACGGAAAGTACCTGAGGTGTCACCCACTACCATTTTCTGCTCTGTTGCTACATTGATAAATCCTGTTGCCCAGTGACCGTCGGCAACGTCGGGGTATCTGGTGATACCGCTTGTCACATTGGCAACCTCGGTAAGACCGCTGATTGCTACAGCCACTTTGGCAACCTCGGATCTGATGATAGCATCATCAGGACGGAAGGTACCTGCAGCGTCACCTACCATTACGTTAAGCACACCGAGTACTTCGGCTGCTTCTTCAAACTTTGTATTTGCCACATCTGACGGAACCGCCGCAAAGGATATTGCAGCCGTCATAGAAAATGTCATTATTGAAGTCAACACGGAAGCGATAAGTTTTCTGCATTTGAACATTAAATGTTTCCTCCTTTAATGGTTTTCGGGGCACAAGGGGTACCCCTATGTGTTCGCACCGAGGCAGATGCCAATCCGTTTCCCTCGGGCTGTGTATATCATATCGCATATCCGAAGGTATATCAACCATCAATATATTCCAATATATCCAATTTTGCGACAATGGTTTTTCCTTCGATATTTTTGTCCTACAAAAACAAGGCAGAGGAGTATCCCCCCTCTGCCATAAGTGATTATGCCAAAATTAAAATCAAAAAAGCCAAGGGAAAACCCTTGGCTTTTTATCATATTGCGTTGATTATTTCTTAAGGTTGCCCTCCAGGATAGAAAGCTGTTTTGCGATTGCCTCGGGGAGACGGTCACCGAACTGTGCGAAGTATTCCTTCTGGTCAGCAACGTCTTCGAGCCATACGCTCTTATCCACTGTGAGGAGCTCTTTGAGTACGTCCTCATTGATATCCAAATCAGTAACGTCGATATCTGACATATCGGGCAAGAAACCGATCTCGCTCTCATTTGCACCAACCTTGCCTTCGCAACGGTCGAGAATCCAGAGGAGAACGCGCATATTGTCACCGAAACCGGGCCACATGAAGTTGCCTTCATCATCCTGACGGAACCAGTTAACGTGGAAGATCTTGGGAGCTTTGTCAGCATCCATCTTCTTACCCATCTCGAGCCAGTGGCCGAAGTAATCTGCCATGTTATAACCAACGAAGGGTTTCATAGCCATGGGGTCACGTCTTACCACACCTACTGCACCGGCAGCAGCTGCGGTGGTCTCAGATGCCATGGTAGCACCTACGAATACACCGTGTTCCCAATCTCTTGCCTGGTATACGAGGGGAGCGGTCTTCGCTCTTCTGCCACCAAATACGATTGCAGAAATCGGCACACCCTGGGGATTCTCAAATTCAGATGAGATGCAGGGGCAGTTGATTGCAGGAGCGGTGAATCTGGAGTTGGGGTGAGCAAGTTTGTTGCCTGCTGCGGTGTACTCTTTGCCGTTCACCTTTGCACCCTTCCACTCTGTTGCATTCTCGGGAGGATTCTTATCAAGACCTTCCCACCATACTGTCATATCATCATTATTGATAGCTACGTTAGTGAAGATGGTATTCTTCTTGGTAGCTTCAAGCGCGTTGAAGTTGGTCTTTTCGCTGGTACCGGGGGCAACACCGAAGAAACCTGCCTCGGGGTTGATAGCATAGAGTCTGCCATCAGCACCGATACGGAGCCAGGAGATGTCGTCACCTACTGTCCATACTTTATAACCCTTTTCCTTAAGGTACTCGGGGGGAATAAGCATTGCAAGGTTGGTCTTACCACAAGCAGAGGGGAATGCAGCACAGATGTACTTAACCTCGCCCTGGGGATTCTCAAGACCCAAAATGAGCATATGCTCAGCCATCCAGCCCTCCTGCATACCGAGGTAGGATGCAATACGGAGCGCAAAGCACTTCTTACCGAGAAGTACGTTACCGCCGTATGCGGAGTTGATTGACCAGATTGTAGAATCCTGGGGGAACTGCACGATATATCTTTCCTCGGGATCAACATCCTTCTTGGCGTGGAGACATTTAACGAAATCGCCGTCCTCACCGAGAGCATCAAGCACGCTGTCACCGATTCTTGTCATAATAGCCATGTTGAGCACAACATAGATACTGTCTGTAAGCTCGATACCAATCTTGGAGAAGGGTGAACCAACGGGACCCATTGAATAGGGAATAACGTACATTGTTCTGCCTTCCATAGAACCGTCATAGAGCTTTTTAAGCTTTGCATACATCTCCTCGGGATCCATCCAGTTGTTAACAGGACCTGCCTCTTCCTTGGTGGGTGTGCAGATGAAGGTTCTATCCTCTACACGGGCAACGTCGTTCTCTGCTGTTCTGTGATAGTAGCATCCGGGGAGCTTCTCCTGATTGAGTTTTATCATCTCGCCTGTGGCTACCGCTTCTGCACGGAGTGCCTCAAGCTGTGCCTCGCTACCGTCAATCCATACGATTGATTCGGGTCTTGTCATGGCAGACATCTCGTCAAGCCATGCGAGGACTTTCTTGTTTGTTGTCTTCATATCAAATACCTCCTGTATATATGATTAAATAAAATTCAACTTTTGCCTTATTTTATATATTTCGATATTTATCCTCTATTTCCTTTTTATTTGTCGAAAATTTCACAATTTTTTTCGCAGTATGGAGAACTCCTCTACAGGTCGGTCGGTTTTCATAAATACCGTCATCTGCGCATTGGGGGCAACGGTGATGCTCTCCCCTGCTTCGTTGGTCATTCCCTCGGCCTTCTGGGTGAAGTAGGACGCACCGGGAACGAGGATTTCTAACTCGTCGCCTTCAAAGAAACGGTTGCGTTGCTCAATCTCTGCAATGCCCGTATCCTTGTCATAACTCCTCACCACGCCGACTATCCCGTAGTCTCTTATATATTCACTGCTCTCAAAATTATGCGCATCCGCATCGGGTCTGCCAAAATAAAAGCCGGTGGTGTATCCTCTGTGGCTCACCTTGGTAAGTTCTTCAAGCAGGGATTTATCAAGCTCATAATCCTCAGGTGAGGCAAAGTAATCATCTATCGCCTTGCGGTAAGCAGATACTACGGTGGCCACGTAAAGCTCGTTCTTCACTCTGCCCTCTATCTTGAAGCTGTCTATCCCCGCCTCACACAGCGCAGGGATGTGCTCTATCATACAAAGATCCTTGGAATTGAATATAAATGTGCCTCGCTCCGTCTCCACAACGGGCATCTCCTCATCGGGACGGGTCTTTTCTTTAATCGTATATTCCCAACGGCAGGGATGGGCGCACGCACCCTGATTGGCTCCTCTGCCCGTGAAGTAGTTGCTCATAAGGCATCTGCCTGAATAGGATATGCACATAGCGCCGTGAACGAAGGTCTCAATCTCCACATCACACTCTGCCTTGATACGGGCAATCTCCTCAAAGGAAAGTTCCCTCGCCGGCACTACTCTGGTGGCGCCTAATGCCTTCCAAGCGGCAACGGCTGCGGAGTTGGTGGTGTTTGCCTGAGTGCTTACGTGGATATCAAGGGCGGGGGCAACGGACTTTACGGTGTGAATTGCACCGATATCCGATACGATAACACCGTCCACCTTAATAAGCTCCAGATACTTTGCATACTCGGCAAGTTCATCAATATCTGCGTTGTGGCAAAATATATTCACCGCTACATAAATCTTCTTGTTCAGGGTATGGGCGTATCTTACCGCCTCTTCAAGCTCTGCACGGCTGAAATTCTTTGACGCAGTACGCAGGGAAAACTCCTCTCCCCCCACATACACCGCATCAGCACCGTAGGCAAAGGCGTATTTCATAGTATTAAAACTGCCCGCAGGAGCGAGTAATTCGGGTTTTTTCATATAGGTCACCCCAGTAATATTATTTCTTCTCTATGATGAGTATTCCGTCCTCAGTATGGATGAGACGGGAGGCCACGCGTTCGTCGGATTCTACTACGGATATGAATTCACGAAGGTTATTTACAATGGTGCGGTGCTTGCGGGCTGCCTCCCCCTCTGCCTCCACTAATCCTGCAAAGAGGACGTTATCGGCAAATATCATACCACCGCTGTTAAGAAGTCGGAGGCAATCCTCGTAGTAGTCTATATAATGGGATTTATCCGCATCAAGAAAGATAAGGTCAACGGGTCTGTCCATAGACTGAAGCAGAGTGAGAGCATCATCCTCTATAAGACGTATCCTGTCCTTAAGGCCTGCCTCGGCAATATTATCCCTTGCCATATCCGCCCTGTCGCCATCTCTCTCAACGGTTATTATTATACCGTCATCCGCCATAAATCTGCTCACAGAAATCGCAGAGTAGCCGATAGCCGTGCCGAGCTCCAATATCCTGGTCGGCTTCTTCTCCTCCACAATAGAACACAAAATCCGCTCCGTTTCGGGGCGGATTATGGGTACATAATTGCGTGTGGCATAAAGGCGCATTGACTCTAAAAGTGTATCGATTCTATGCATACCTTTATCTTCTTTGCTCTCAGCGCTTGCCGTTCTGGAGTTCTGCTCTGCTGTTGCGGAGTGTATCGGTGAGCTTGGTGAGAGATGCACTTGACTGTGCAGTCACATCACGAAGACCGAGCTCTGCTTTTTTAAGCACGTCATCTGCAAACTGCAATGTGCCGAGACGAATCTCACGGGCATTTGCCTGAGCAGTAGCGATGATCTCGTTAGCTTTGGTGTTAGCGCGTTTGGTAATCTCGTGCTCGTCAATGAGAGATACAATCTTCTCCTCTGCACCCTTCAAGATGAGGTCTGCCTGCTTCTTTGCATCGCCGAGGATTCTCTGTCTGTCCTCTGCAACGGATTTGGCAATACGCACTTCCTCGGGGATGTGGAGACTGATCTCTTTGATGATCTCCATTACCTCTGCTTTGTCAATAAAAGTCTTGCGAATAATGGGGAATTCAAAACCGCTGTCTATAATCTCCTCTAATTCGCTGAGCAATTCGATGATATCAGTAGTTCTTTCCATGATACACCTGTCCTTTCGTATTTACGTTAAATTAATTTACTTCTTTAACTGCATAGCACGTTGAATAATCGGAGCAATAAGCTCTTCCGGCACAAGGCCGTCAAGATTACCGCCGTAGCGGGCAACCTCTTTCACAATGCTGGAACTTAGGTATGAGTACTTATTGGAAGTCATCATAAAAAGTGTCTCAACATCTTTGAGTAATTTATGGTTCATCAGCGCCATCTGGAATTCGTATTCAAAATCCGACACAGCGCGAAGGCCCTTGATAATAACGTTGGCGTTCTTCTCTGCCACAAAGTCAACCAAAAGACCGTTAAAGTTGCAAACCTCTACATTAGTGAGGCCCTTGGCTTTCACGGACTGCCTGATCATCTCCATACGCTCCTCCACGGAGAACATGGGGGATTTGGAACTGTTGGTCAATATGGCAACGTACACCTTTTCAAATATTTTTGATGCCCTCTTGATTATATCCAGATGCCCGTTGGTGACGGGGTCAAAAGAGCCGGGATAAACAGCAATATTTTTCATCTATTCTCTCTCCTTGTGGCAAAGCACATACACAGAAACCTTGCCGTAGGTACGCTTGCGATATACCTCAAAATCACCGGTGTCGAGGTCATCCTCACTACTCTCGGCGACTATGATACCCTCATCACTTAAAAGGGAACGAGCCCGTATGGCATCAAGTGCTTCTTTGTAGTACCCTGCTCTGTAAGGCGGGTCTATAAATATCACGTCATAGGGGGCGTCGCATCCGGCAAGGAACCGCTTGAAATCCATATTATGAACCTTGCAATTTTCAAGGCGGGTCTTCTCAATGTTTTTCTTGACCACACCGCAAGCAGATGAACTGACATCCACAAAGTCGGCATACTCTGCGCCACGGCTCAAGGCCTCAAGGCCCATAGCACCGCTTCCTGCAAAGAGGTCCAATACCCTTGCCTCAGGGATATAGCATTGAATCATACTGAAAATCGCTTCCCTGACTCTGTCAAGAGTGGGACGGGTGTCATCCCCCTCGGGAGAGAACAATTTACTGCCTCTTGATTTACCGGATATGATTCTCAACTGACTATACCACTCCTATGATAATACTGTCTTTATTATATATTTTTGCTATGTTTTTGTCAAGTATAATTTATAATGCGATGCATAGTGACAAATTCCACCGCATATATTTAGCCAAAGAAAATATGAAGACTGCTTGATTGGAATACCCGCAATTTCTCAAAGGGGGACGATATGAGGAAAAAAGAATTTATGTCGGGAGTTGCCACCCTCACCCTGTCTATGATGATAACCGAGGCGGTGTCGATGGGTTTTAAGGTGTATCTGTCAAACCGCATAGGCGGAGAAGGATTGGGGTTGTATCACCTGATACTGTCGGTGTATGCGCCTGCGGTGGCGGTGGCAATATCGGGAATCCCCCTTGCCATGAGCAAAGCCGTGGCAGAGGCAAGGAGTGTGAGCGTAGCCGACTCTCTGCTCAAAAAATCCCTGCTCATATCCCTGATGTTTGGCGGAGGGAGTTGTGTCCTCCTCTTTGCTCTATCTCCCGTAATAGGCGAGAAAATCATCCGCAGAGCCGATGCCGTATTGCCCCTTCGGGTTCTGGCTTGGTCCTTACCGCCCATAGCCATGGGCGGTGGTATGAGCGGATTCTTCGCAGGGCGGAAAAGCATACCGCGTATGACGGCGGACAGAAGCATAGCCGAGTGCGGCAGTGTGGTTTTTACCCTGTTGCTTATAAGAGTATTCGGCAAAGGGGAAAACCCCTGCCTTATCCTTGCAGTATCGGTGGTGGTGTCATCGTATGTGTCCCTTATCTGCAATACCATAATGTGTGGCAGGTCGCTTCACAGGGAATCTGCCCCCAACGTAAGATACAAAGACATCCTCTCCGTATCTCTGCCGATTGCAGGAGGTAGTTATATCCGCTCTGCCCTGTCGGCCACGGAAAACCTGATAATACCCACCACCCTCGCCCTTTTCGGCAAGGGTAACCCCCTGGCCCTCTATGGCACACTTAAAGGTATGGCAATACCCGTACTCACCTTCCCCTATGTACTGCTCCAATCCCTGATATCTCTGCTCATACCCGAAATCTCATCAAGGAACACCAAGGGCAAAAATCGGGTGGTATCTGCCACAATCCTGTCACTTATGGGTACGGCAATACTGGGAGCAGGGGTGTCTGCCTTTCTGCTTATAAAGGGTGAATGGCTGGGGCTCACCCTATACAAGAGTATGACCGCAGGCAGATTCATCACCGCCTTGTCCCTCCTTGCTCTGCCTATGTATATAGACTCCGTAACCGACGCCATATTAAAGGGTATGGGTGAGCAAGTGTATTGCCTTAAGGTGAATGCCATTGACTCCGCCCTGCGTCTGCCTCTGATATGGTTTGTCCTGCCCCGGTTCGGCGTGGGCGGATACATAGCCATTATGTATATAAGCGAGCTTGTAAATCTCTCCCTATCTGCCTGCCGCCTCAAAAAAGTACTTGCCGAAAATCAGTAAATATGGTATAGTCTAATTGGTGGTATGTTTGAATAAAGGTTATGAATATAAATACAATAAAGATACTCACAGCGTGACGGTGGAGGGGCTTTCCCATTTCAATGCGGACCATACCTTTCTCTGCGGTCAGTGTTTCCGTTGGATAAAGCAAGCCGACGGAAGCTTCACAGGGGTTGCCATGGGCAAGGGTGTGAACATCCGCCACGATGGTGATACCCTCATCCTTAAAGGTTGCTCCGAGGAGGAGTTTGTGAATGTGTGGGTACCCTACCTTGACCTTGACACCGACTATGGCACAATTAAAGAGACCTTATCGGCAGATGAGCACCTGAAGAAAGCCACCGAGTATGGCGGCGGAATACGCATTCTTAATCAGGAGCCTTTTGAGTGCCTTATATCCTACATCATATCTGCCCAGAACAACATACCCAGAATTATGAAAATCATTGACACCCTCTGCCGTATGTATGGAGATGAAATCTCCCTAGGCGATGAGGTGCTGTATACTTTCCCTGCCTGCCACAGATTGGCATCACTTGAGGTGGAGGATCTCGCTCCGCTTAACGCAGGTTATCGGGCGCCGTATATACTGGATGCTTCACGCAAGGTGGCATCAGGCGAAATAGAACTTAATGCTCTCTTTGACCTCCCAACCGAGGCGGCAAAGACGGAGCTTCTTAAAATAAAGGGAGTCGGCCCCAAGGTGGCGGACTGTACGCTGTTGTTTTCCCTCGGCAAGAGGGACTCCTTCCCCGTGGATGTGTGGATGCAGAAGATTATGCGTACTCTCTATCTTGACGAGAATGCTACTCCCGGTGAAATCAGTGCCTTCGGCACGAGTAAATTCGGGAATTTGAGCGGTATTGCCCAGCAATATCTGTTTTACTATGCCCGTGAAAATATGTGAGGGTATCCTTGCATTCAAAATACGTATCTTAAACCAAATGGCGTGATTACAGTCGCAATGGCTTTGGAGAGCATTGCACTTTGGACTGTATCAAATAGCATATTTTGGTTAATAATTATTATATACTTAACTAAAAAAGGAGAATTTTTGTGGCAAAAAAAGAGAAGCTTAAGCTAATCCCCTTAGGCGGTCTTAACGAGGTGGGTAAGAATCTTACCCTGCTTGAGTATGGCAACGAAATCCTCGTAATCGACTGCGGTATGGCGTTTCCCGATGAGGAGATGCTGGGAATAGATCTGGTTATTCCCGATTTTTCGTATCTGGTAAAGAATCATAATAAGGTAAAAGGCATCGTGCTCACCCACGGACACGAGGACCATATAGGCGCAATCCCCTTCCTGCTCAAGCAGGTGAACGTGCCCATCTTCGGCACTAATCTCACATTGGGACTTGTGCAGAACAAGCTCAAGGAGCATGGTCTCCTCTCCACCACCAAGCTCATCCGCAAAAACCCCGGGGATGCGTTCAAGGTGGGTGGATTCGGTGTGGAGTTCATCCGTTCCAATCACTCAATCGCAGATGCGGTGGCAATAGCAATCACCACCCCCGTGGGCACAATCGTGCATACGGGCGACTTCAAGATTGACTCCACCCCTATCGCAGGTGAGATGATAGACTTAACCCGATTGGGTCAGTTGGGTAATAAGGGTGTGCTTGCCCTTATGAGTGACTCCACCAACGCAGAACGCGGTGGATTCACTATGTCGGAGCGTTCCGTAGGTATCAAGCTTGACGACGTGTTCAAATCCACCAAGCAGAGAATTATCGTGGCAACCTTTGCATCCAACATACATAGGGTGCAACAGATTATCACCGCTGCTCACAAGACCAACCGCAAGGTGGCGCTTTCCGGCAGAAGTATGATTAACGTGCTTGAAACGGCAATCAATCTGGGGTATATGAAAATCCCCGACAACATTATTATAGATATTGATGACGTGAATAAATACCGTCCGCATCAGGTGGTTATAATCACCACGGGCAGTCAGGGTGAGACTATGAGCGCCCTCTATCGTATGGCATACTCCGACCATCGCAAGGTAGAGATTGCCCCCGGTGACCTGGTAATCATATCCGCTAACCCCATCCCCGGCAACGAGAAGCTGGTGGCGAATGTGGTAAACGAGCTTATGAAGAAGGGTGCAGACGTTATCCACGACAGAAGCGCAGAGCTTCACGTATCGGGTCACGCCTGTCAGGAAGAACTCAAGATTATGCTTGCCCTCACGAAGCCGAAATACTTTATCCCCGTTCACGGTGAGTATAGCTTCTTAAAGACCCATGCCAATTTGGCATCCTATATGGGTATCAATAAGAAAAACATATTCATTATGGAAAACGGCAAGGTGCTGGAATTCACCCGTGACAGCGCCCGCATAAGCGGTAGTGTGCCTGCGGGCATCACCTTGGTTGACGGTCTCGGTGTAGGTGACGTAGGCAATATCGTACTACGTGACAGAAAGAGACTCTCGGAAGACGGCGTTATCGTGGTGGTACTGTCTCTGTCGAAGGAGACCAACTCACTGGTTGGTCAGGCAGAGATTATATCAAGGGGCTTTGTGTATGTGAGGGAATCGGGTGACCTTATGGCGCAGATCCGCACCGTAGCGGCAGACTGCATAGCAGTATGCAATAAGAATAACATCCGCGATTGGAACACCATCAAATCCCACGTGAAAAACAAGATCTCCGAATTGCTCTTTAACGAAACAAAACGTAACCCCATGATAATCCCCATCATTATGGATGTGTGATTGATAAGATATAAAACGTAACCAAAAAGGTCGTAGTGAAATTCACTACGACCTTTCTCGTATAAGAAAACCGCAAAGCGGTTTTCTGTCTTAACTATTCCCTCTCCCCTATTCATTAAAGCACACAAAAATGCCACTGCGCAATGCAGTGGCATTTTAAGTTATGTTTTAGGGTGAAGATTACTTCAACTCTACAGTTGCGCCTGCTTCTTCCAAAGCGGCCTTCATCTTCTCAGCTTCTTCTTTAGCTACGCCCTCTTTAACTTTGCTGGGTGCGCCGTCAACGAGGTCTTTTGCTTCTTTAAGGCCGAGACCTGTGAGCTCTCTAACAGCCTTAACAACCTTAAGCTTAGCTTCGCCTGCGTTAGCAAGTACTACGTCGAAGTCTGTCTTCTCAGCAGCAGCACCTGCGCCGTCAGCAGCTACAGCACCTACAACTGCTACGGGAGCAGCAGCGCTTACGCCGAATTCTTCTTCCATTGCTTTTACGAGTTCAGCAACTTCTAACAATTTAAGTTCTTTAATTTCTGCAATAATTGATTCAATACTCATTTTAATTTACCTCCTATTTGGAATTTAATAAAAATTATTCTTCTGTGGTTTCTGCTGCAGGAGCTTCCTCTGCGGGAGCTTCTTCAGCTGCGGGAGCTTCCTCTGCGGGAGCTGCCTCTTCTGCTACGGGTGCTTCTTCAGCTGCGGGAGCCTCTTCAACTGCGGGTGCTTCCTCTGCGGGAGCAGCTTCTTCAGTTGCGGGTGCTTCCTTTGTGATATCAGCGGGCTCTACACCGTTATCAACGAGGGCCTGCAATGTACGTACCAACTCAGAGATGGGTGCATTCAAGCTGCCCATGATCTTAGCAATAAGAGTCTCTCTGGAAGGAGTATTTGCTAATGTCTTAACCTCGTCTAAGCTGATAACTTTACCGTCCAAAAAGCCGGCTTTGATCTCGAGCTTTTCGTTTGTCTTTGCAAAGTCTGAAATAACTTTTGCAGGAGCAACGGGGTCGCTATCGCTGATTGCAAGTGATGTGGGACCGTTGAGAATCTCGTCGAGCTCACCAAGACCTACTTCCTTAGCAGCAAATCTTGTAAGAGTGTTTTTAACAACTGTGTACTCAACGCCTGCTTCACGCAATTTCTTGCGGAGCTCAGTATCTTCACTAACTGTCAAGCCTCTGTAATCAACAAGTACACCGGCCTGTGCGGCAGAAAGCTTCTCAATAAGAGCTGCAACGGTGACTTTTTTCTGTTCTAAAACTTTAGCGCTTGGCATTGTTTCACCTCCTAAAACATTCATGTGCGAAGTATATCGCATTGTACCAAAAACAAAAGGTCCCGACAATCAAAGACGGAACCTTAAAAATAAGCATAATGAATATGTTTAAGTTCCTCGGCAGGATTTACAGAAAGGTTAATTTCTACCTGCTGTCTTTGGACAACGTATATACTGTATCATATAAAAATCAGTTTGTCAAGTAAAATTAAGAAAGTTTACCGGGGTTGAGCTTAATGCCGGGGCCCATGGTAGATGCGATTGCAACACTTCTCAAATACTGACCCTTTGCTGCTGCGGGTTTCGCTTTGATAATAGCGCCCATAAGTGCATTGAAGTTATCAGCAAGCTTTTCGGGACCGAAAGACTTCTTGCCGATGGGGCAGTGGATGATGTTGGTCTTATCCAAACGGTACTCAATCTTACCTGCTTTGATGTCGGCGATTGCTTTTGCAACGTCGGGAGTTACTGTGCCGGCTTTGGGGTTAGGCATGAGGCCCTTAGGACCAAGTACTCTACCGATTCTGCCGACGAGACCCATCATATCGGGGGTAGCAACTACTACATCAAAATCAAACCAGTTTTCATTCTGGATCTTTGCAACGAGTTCCTCGCCGCCTGCGTAATCAGCACCGGCTTCCTCTGCGATCTTAACGTTATCGCCCTTGGCAAATACCAATACACGAACAGTCTTACCTGTACCGTGGGGCAATACGATAGCACCGCGAACCTGCTGATCAGCGTGTCTTGAGTCAACACCGAGCTTAACGTGAATCTCGATTGTCTCGTCAAATTTCGCCTTTGCTGTCTTCACAACAAGGTCTAATGCTTCGTTCAGCTCATAAAGCTTTGATTTCTCAATAAGCTTTGCGCTGTCCTGATAATTCTTACCTTTACGCAAAATTTTTCCTCCTCATGTGGTTACACGGAAATTTAATTCCTCCCACTGTTATGCCCGTATGAGTCATCCCATAACGGGGTGTTGCTTAAATTAGTCCTCTACTACTACGCCCATGCTTCTTGCAGTACCTGCAATCATGCTCATGGCGGATTCAATGCTTGCTGCATTCAAATCGGGCATCTTCTGCTCTGCGATCTGTCTTACAGCGTCTTTGCTGATAGTAGCGACTTTTGTCTTGTTCGGTACGCCCGAACCGCTCTGGATCTTGCAAGCCTTCTTAATCAATACAGCTGCGGGGGGAGTCTTTGTGATGAAAGAGAAAGATCTGTCCTGATATACTGTAATTACAACAGGGATAACAAGACCTGCATCTTTAGCTGTCTTTTCATTGAACTCTTTGCAGAACTGCATGATGTTTACACCGTGCTGACCAAGTGCAGGACCAACAGGTGGTGCAGGAGTGGCTTTGCCGGCTTCAATCTGAAGCTTAATGAAACCCATTACTTTCTGTGCCATTATAAACACCTCCTTACAATCGTGATGTGGTCAAACAGACTTTCGTCCTCCCACTATAATAAGCGGTTACCCGATTATTAAACTGCTTTGATGAAGACAACGTCAACTTCGATATTGGTGACCTGACCAAATACGTTAAGGGCTACCTTAACCGTCTTATTAGCCGCGTCAAACTCAACAATCTTGCCGACCTGACCTTCAAATGCGCCACCGGAGATTTTAACTGTGTCACCCACAGAAAACTCAGGCTTGGCCTCCTCGGAAATAAGACCCATCGCAGTCACCTCGGCTTCTGTCAAGGGAATGGGCTTGGTGGTACCTACAAAGCCGGTGATACCGGTGGTATTGCGAACCACATACCATGTGTCGTCCGTCATAACCATCTTGATAAGTACATATCCGGGGAAAATCTTTCTTGTGACAACCTTCTCTTTACCGTTTCTCTCCTCAACCACGTCCTCAGTAGGTACCAATACCTCAAGGATAAGGTCTTCAAGATGACGGTTCTCAATGATTTTTTCTATATTGGTCTTTACCTTATTCTCATATCCTGAATAGGTGTGCACAACATACCATTTAGCGTTACTTGCCATAGTTATGAAGCTCTCCTCTCAATTTCCCGCAGGTATTATTTAATGAAGCTGAAAATACCAAACTGGAAAACAGCGTCAAGCACCCAGATGAAAATGCCGATAAGTACAACTGCGGCGATTACAACTGTGGTGTTGTTAACAACCTGTTTACGGGAAGGCCAGATAACCTTTTTCATCTCAGATTTAACTTCTCTGAAATATTTTGCAATAGCTTTGAAGGGGTTCTTCTTGGCTGTGTTTGTCTCTGCCATACTGTTCACCTCTTTAACAATATTACTGTTACTTTCTCATTGCAAAACAAAATTATTTTGTCTCTTTGTGCAATGTGTGTTCACGACAGAAACGGCAATATTTGTTCATTTCCAATCTGTCGGGATTGTTCTTCTTATTCTTCATGGTGTCATAGTTTCTCTGTTTACATTTACTGCAAGCCAATGTTATTTTAACTCTCATTGCTGTGCACCTCCTTCAATGATAAAGCATAGTATTTATGCAACAAATAATTTTATGCAACACAAATAGACCGATAGTCGGCTTATATAGGATACCACACCGAAGGGACGATGTCAAGTAAAAAAATAATTTTTTTGAATAACTTGGAAATATTGAAAATTTCCTTCATTTATGTTAAAATGATTTCAAACAAACTTAATTTTATCTTCATATATATTATAGGAGTGACCAGAAATGTCAAGTGCAGAAGTTTTTTCCAAAGTAGACGCCCTTGAGGCAGAATATATCCGTGTGTGGGAGGATTGTTCCAATATAGAAAGTCCCACCGCCTTCAAAGAGGGTGTGGACAAGTGCGGACAGTATTTTATAGACCTGGCAACCAAAAAGGGTTTTGATGTGGACGTGTGCAAGCAGGAGGTGTCGGGTGATGCGATATGCATTACCATGAATGCCGATGCCAAGGGCGCACCTATCGTATACTCAGGTCATATAGACACAGTGCATGCTGTTGGTTCCTTCGGCTCGCCCGCCACCAGAATCGAGGGGGACAAGATCTACGGCCCCGGTGTGTGCGATTGCAAGGGCGGTGTGGTAGCAGGCCTTATGGCTATGGAAGCGCTCTCTCAGGCAGGCTTTGCAGACCGTCCCGTTCGTCTTGTGATTCAGTCCGACGAGGAAGTGGGCAGCTCTTACAGTAAGCACGACACCATAAGATATATGTGTGAAAAGGCTAAAGACGCGGCACTCTTTGTAAACCTTGAGCCCTACAACAAGGGCTTTGCCACTATGAGCCGTAAGGGCATCATAGGCTTCAAATTTGAGGTTACAGGTATAGAGGGCCACTCCTCCAAGTGCGCCCACGTGGGTGCCAACGCAATTATTGATGCATCCCACAAGATGATTGAGCTTGACAAGATTAAAGATAATGACGGTATCACCTGCAACGTTGCCAAGGTGCAGGGCGGTACGCTTCGCAATATTATCCCCGGTTACTGTTCCTTTGAGACGGATTTCCGCTTCGCCACCAACGAACAGCTGGACTTCATCTGCAAGTATGTGAAAGAACTTGCCGACACAGTTCACGTTGAGGGTTGCAAATGTATCGTGAATGAGCCCGGTGCTCACCGTCCTGCTATGGAGCTTACCGATTTCAACGTAAAGGCGTTTGACAGAATGAACGAAGTGTTCACCAAGAACGGACTTCCCACTCTTGAGATGTTCAAGGGTCTCGGTGGTTCTGATGCGGCATACACCACCAGAGAAGGCATCCCCACCATAGACTCCGTGGGCGTGGATGGTGGCTTTATCCACTCCGTAAACGAATTCGGCCTGCTCTCATCCCTGGGCGAGTGTGCGAAACGTCTCGTAGCTCTTGCATTGGATTATTGATTGTAGGTATATATAATATGAAGTTAAGTGAACGACTGATTAAGATAACAGAATTTGTCGATGGCACAACCTCGCTGGCAGACATCGGCACCGACCACGGCTATGTGCCCGTGTATTGTGTGCAAAATGGCCTCTGCGACAGTGCCATTGCCTGCGATATTAACGAAGGCCCGTTAAATGCCGCAAAGGAGCATATAGAGGGCAGCGGTCTTTCGGATAAAATCACCACCCGTCTCTCCGACGGTCTTGATGCCCTCGGAAAAGGCGAGGCAGACACAATCGTAATCGCAGGTATGGGTGGATTTCTCATACGGGATATCCTTACCAGAGGCAAAGATGTGATAGACGATACCACCCGCCTTATCCTGCAACCCATGGTGGCAGGCAAGGAGCTGAGGGAGTATCTTATATCCGACGGATTTGAGATAGTATCCGAGAAGCTCGCCCGTGAAGAAGATAAATTCTACAATATTATATACGCGAAGAAAGGTACATCCCACCTCACCGAGAGAGAGCTTGTTCTCGGCAAGGGCATTGATGAGGACGAAAACTTCGGTGATTATGTCGCCTTCAATGTAAATGTGGTAAGTAAAATCATAGACGGTCTTAAAAAGAGCAAAGGCAAGGAAACCGAGATTGCCCGATACGAGCATCTGCTTGAAATAATAAAAGGATAAACAAAACACCCCCTGCGCAGAGTGCAGGGGGTGTTTTTTAATTGTAATATGTCAGATTATCTCTTTGAATTTTTCACAACCACTTTATAAAGTGCCACAAGGGCAATGACGTTGGGGATTACCATAAGGTAGTTGAAAAAGTCGGTGAGCTCCCACACCAGATCGTTGGAAAGAAGCGCACCTGTGAATATAAACGCAATGGCAATCACCGCATATACGATTGTACCGACCTTGCTGTTCTTGGTAAGGTACTGGGCGTTGAGCTTGCCAAAGAAGTTCCAGCCGATAATGGTGGAAAGAGCAAAGAAGAACAGGCAGACCGCTACAAAGCTGTTACCGAATGCTTCCGAGCCGATTGCACGGCTGAATGCCATCTGCATAGCGCTTGTCTTTGTAACTATTGCGTTCGCACCCGATGTGGCAGCCACATAGGCATCGCCTGCAAGACCTGCCAGAGGGCCGTCACCTGCATAGAGACAGGAGATAACCACAAGGGCTGTCATAGTGAGCACGATGAATGTATCGATAAATACGCCTATCATTGCAGCGACACCCTGATCGTGGGGCTTTGCTACATTTGCCATTGCGTGGGCATGGGGAGTAGAACCCATACCTGCCTCATTGGAGAAAAGACCTCTCTTTGCACCCTGACTGATGGCGGTTTTAAGTGCATAACCGATACCGCCGCCAATGAAGGCAGAGGGGGTAAAGGCAAACTTGAATATCATACCGATTGTCTCGGGAACGAATCTTGCCCTTATGCAAAGGATCACGATTCCGCCGATAATATAAAGAATAGCCATAAAGGGCACCATCTTCTCTGTAACCGATGCAAGGCGTGAAACACCGCCGATAAATATTACTGCAGCAATAACGGATACTGCCACACCCATCACCCATACAGGGATACCGAAAGCGGTGTTGCAGGTCTCGGCAATGGAGTTGGACTGCACCATACTGCCCATAAATCCGAGGGCAAGAACAGCTGCAATTGCAAAGAATACGGAAAGGAATGTACCAAAGCCGTTGGGGAATGCTTTCTTAATGTAGTAAACGGGGCCGCCGCTGATTTCTCCCTTTTCGTCTTTGATTCGTGTCTCCTGTGCCAGCACTGCCTCGGCGTAGATTGTAGCCATACCGAGGAAGGCAATAACCCACATCCAGAAGATCGCACCGGGTCCGCCGATTAAGATTGCACCGGAAGCACCCACGATGTTTCCCGTACCCACCTGAGCCGCGATTGCTGTGGCAAGTGCCTGGAAGGAACTTAATCCCCCTGCCTGCTTGCCTCCGCGAAGCTTTAAGTTACCGAAGGTCTGTCTTACGCCCTCGCCAAAGCAACGCACCTGAACGAACTTTGTTTTGATAGTGAAGAAGAGTCCTGTGCCGACAAGCAAAGCAATTAAGATGTAGTCGGACAGGTACTTGTTGGCATTTGCCACAAGATTGAGTAGTGTTTCCTGCATTTTGATATCCTCCTTGAATTTTATTATCCTGCCTGGATAAAAATAAAAAAAGCCGCCATAACATTGGGCGACTCCGGATAAATATAAATGCATAGCACGAAAGATATGCATTTGCTCCGTCCTTTTGCCTGAGAGATTAACCCCATACGGGGCTTTACACCTTCGGCATCCTTTTGGCTTTTATACAAAAGCCGGACTTCTCCGGAGTGCTATCCATGTGCAGTCTCTGCTAAAGCGCCTGAGAGCATTACTCCTTCGGCAAGGCAAACTGCCTTTCTCCTGCACACTTCATATAGCTCAAATATATAACTTGTGACTATTATATCCCCTTATCCTCCCTTTGTCAACAGGAAATTTCAAGAAAATATAAAAAAGACCCCCTCGCATCTGCAAGGGGGTTAATATTATATCTTTCTCAATTTCTCAACCAGTTCGTAGAAGTACGGGGGCGGGTCACGGTGGAATTCCATTTCCTCACCCGTTACGGGGTGGCGGAAGGTGATCTTCTCTGCGTGAAGTGCCTGACCCTGAAGATTGTAGGGGTTGGATTTGGCTCCGTAAACATTATCCCCCAGTATGGGGAAACCGATATATGCAAGATGCACTCTTATCTGGTGGGTTCTGCCCGTTTCAAGACGGCATTTCACCAATGATGCACCGCTGAGCTGCTCTGCCACTTCAAAGTGGGTAACGGCATTCTTGGAGTTCTTTGATGTTACCGCCATTTTGGTGCGGATAGTGCCGTGTCTGCCGATGGGAGCATCTACCTTGCCCTTGGCAATGGTCATATTGCCGTCGGTGATACAGATGTATTCTCTGCGGGCGGTCTTATCCTTAATCTGGGCAGAGAGTGAGTTGTGGGCGATATCCGTCTTTGCCACCAGGAGCAGACCTGAGGTCTCCTTATCAATCCTGTGGACTATACCGGGTCTTGCCACTCCGCCGATACCGCTTAGGGAATCTCCGCAATGGTGCATAAGGGCATTGACCAACGTGCCCGAATAATTGCCTGCGCCGGGATGGACAACCATACCCTGAGGTTTATTGATGACCAGCATATGCTCGTCCTCATACACGATATCAAGGGGAATATCCTCTGCCACCACATCAAGGGGCTCGGTATCGGGGATTTCAATCTCTATGACATCCCCTTCCCTGAGCTTGTCTCTGCCCTTGGCAACAACACCGTTGACAGTGACGAGGCCATCATCTATAAGTTTCTGTATTCTTGAGCGGGAGAAATCCTCTATATCGATATACTTATCAAGACGTTCCCCGCTCTTGTCGCAAATAATTCTCATACTGTTGTACCTCTAAGCAAATTCTTTATCAGAAGAATGAAATCTGACTGCTCTCGGGCAAATCACCCAGAGCGCCTGAGGCCTTCATAACCTCAAGAACGGTCTTGTTCACCTTGGAGCGTTGCATAATATCCTCGATTGAGGTGAACTCCGCCTCATCCCTTGCCGCAACGATTGACTCCGCCGCAGAAAGGCCGAGACCTGCAATAGCGTTAAGGGGTGGCAGTATCTTGCCGTCTACTTTCTGGAATTTATAAGCGTGGGACGTGAATATACTGATAGGAAGCATCTGGATACCGCGGGCATACATCTCCTTGCACACCTCAAGGATGGTCATTACTGATTTATCCTTGGCAGAGATGTCTTTACCCCTCGCCTCGAATTCCGCCATAGTCTGCTCCACCTTGGCCTTGCCCTGCGCCATAAGGGATGCGTCAAATTCGTCTGCCCTTACGGTGAAGTAGGTCATATAGAACTCAATGGGATAATACACCTTGAACCAGGCGATGCGATACGCCATGGTAACATAAGCTACGGCGTGGGCCTTGGGGAACATATACTTGATAGTCTTGCAGGACTTGATGTACCATTCGGGGACGTTTGCTTCCCTCATCTCTGCTTCAAACTCCTCAGTAAGTCCCCTGCCCTTACGCACCATCTCCATTATCTTGAATGCAGACTTGGGTGCTACACCCATCTGGATAAGATAGAGCATAATATCGTCACGGGTACAGATGGCGTTGGAAAGGGTTGCCGTACCTGCACGGATGAGGTCCTGAGCGTTGTTTGTCCACACGTCAGTACCGTGGGAAAGTCCTGAAATTCGCACCAGCTCCGAAAATGTTGACGGTTCTGTCTCAACAAGCATCTGTCGAACAAAGTTAGTACCGAATTCAGGGATGGCATAGGTGCCGACTTTACTGTTAATATCCTCAGGGGTTACACCCAATGCCTCGGTACCGCTGAAAAGGCTCATTACCTTAGGGTCACCCGAGGGAATCTTCTTGGCATCAACCCCCGTTAAATCCTCAAGCATACGGATAACGGTGGGGTCGTCGTGACCGAGAAGGTCAAGCTTCAAAAGTTTACCCGAAATGGAATGATAATCGAAATGGGTGGTGATAACACCGCTGTCGGATTTATCCGCAGGGTACTGTATAGGGGTGAATTCGTGTACATTTCTGTCACGGGGGACAATCATAAGTCCGCCTGCATGCTGACCGGTGGTGTTCTTCACACCTGTGCAGCCGCGGACAAGTCGGGCGATCTCGGCTTTGGATACCACCTGGCCTCTGTCCTCATAATATTTCTTTACATAACCGAAAGCGGTCTTATCGGCGATAGTGCCGATAGTGCCTGCACGGAACACATATCCCTCGCCGAAGAGTTCTTCTGTGTATTTGTGAATCTTGCCCTGATACTCACCTGAGAAGTTAAGGTCGATATCAGGCTCTTTACCGCCACCGAAACCAAGGAAGGTCTCAAAGGGGATGTCGTGACCGTCGTGCTTCATCACCTCACCGCACTTAGGGCACACCTTATCGGGCAAGTCAAAGCCCGAACCCACGGAGCCGTCGGTGATGAACTCGCTGTATTTACACTTGGGACAAACGTGGTGGGGTGGCAGGGAGTTAACCTCGGTGATACCCGAGAAGAACGCCACAAGGGATGAGCCAACCGAACCTCGGGAACCTACCAGGTATCCGTCGGAATTGGACTTGTGCACAAGCTTCTGTGCGATAATATACATAACGCTGTAGCCGTTATCAATAATTGAGCTGAGCTCTATATCTATTCTCTCTTTGATAAGGGCGGGAAGAGGATCACCATAGATTGATTTGGCGGTGGAATAGGTCATCTCACGGAGTTCCTCGTCGGAGCCGTCAATGATAGGCGGTGCCGTCTCTGTGGGGATGGGGATGATGTAATCCACCATATCCGCTATCTTAGAAGGATTTTCTATTACTAACTCCTTCGCAAGGTCCTCACCCAGATATTCAAACTCGGCGAGCATCTCGTCGGTGGTGCGCAGATACAGAGGCGCCTGATTATCCGCATCGTCAAATCCCTTGCCCGCCATAAGGATACGGCGGTAGACCTCGTCCTCGGGGTTTAAAAAATGCACGTCACCTGCAGCAACACACAGTTTGCCGGATTTTTTGGCAAGGTCAACTATACGCTTGTTGAAGTATTTGAGGTCCTCGTTACTCTGCACTATGCCCTCTGCTACGAGGAACCGGTTGTTACCCAAAGGCTGAATCTCAAGGTAATCGTAGAATTTTACTATATCGTCCAGTTTCTTTGCATCAGCACCGTCCAAAATGGCACGGTAAAGCTCACCCGCCTCGCAGGCAGAGCCGATAAGCAGTCCCTTGCGGTATTTCTCAATAAGGCTCTTGGGCATAACGGGACGTTTGTAGAAATGGTCCATGCAGGATTCGGATATGAGGTGGTAAAGATTTTTAAGGCCCTCGTAGTCCTTAACCATCACGGTGGCATGATAGGTCTTCTGGGATTTCAAATCCGTCTCCTCTGCAAGGGCGGAGTTGGTGGCAGACACCTTGTCCACTCCCTTTGCTTTAAGCATATCCACCAGCTTTATAAATATCTGTGCCGTGGCGGCAGCATCGTCGCAGGCACGGTGATGATTCTCCAATTTCACATTGAAGTACTTGGTGAGGGTGTTGAGCTTGTGATTCTTCACATCCTTGATAAGGGTGCGGGCAAGCTCCAATGTATCTATATACGCATTCTCAAAGGGGATGTCGCATCTGGCAGCAGCCGCCTTGATGAAGGATGTATCAAAATTCGCATTGTGGGCAACCAGCACAGAGCCCCTGGCAAATTCAAGGAAATCTGCCACCGCCTTGTCCTCGGCGGGAGCGTCGGCTACCATATCGTCGGTGATGCCGGTGAGTTGCACAATGTTTGACGGGATAGGTCTGCCGGGGTTTACGAAGGTGTTGAATTCATCCACTACCCTGCCGCCCGACACCTTAACTGCGCCAATCTCGGTGATGGCATCAGAAGAGGCACGAAGGCCCGTGGTCTCAATATCAAACACCACGAAATCACCATCATAGGTGGCGGTGGTATCCCCAAAGGTGATGGGGATAGAATCGTTGGCTATATACGCCTCTACACCGTAGATGACTTTGATCCTGTGGGATTTCACACTACCGTCACGGTCAAACTCCACAGCGGTGGCCATCGCCTCAGGAAAGGCCTGGATGTTGCCGTGGTCTGTAATAGCAACCGCCTTGTGTCCCCAACGGATAGCAGTAGAGACGAGAGCTGCCGCATCGGACACACCGTCGGTGGTGGACATCTTAGTATGCATATGAAGTTCTATACGTTTCTCCTCTGCATTGTCCTCACGGAGCTTCTTCTTGGCTTTCTCTATACTGCGGGCCATAATGATGTTCTCTTTGGCATAGGAATCGTACTGAACGGCACCCTTCACCTTGAGGTAGGCCTTTTTATTGATACCTTCCTTGAGGGCAGGTAGGTCCTTCTTATCCGCAAAGAGTTTTACGCTGTATGCAGAAGCGTTGTCGGCTATGATGAAGGAGATGAGTTGCTTACCGCTTCTCGTCTCACGGAAATCTATATCGAATATGTCACCCTCTACCACTACGGTACCCAATTCCTCGGTGACGTCCTTGATAGGCATGGAATCCTCTTTGATGGGTTTGCCGTAGATAAGGTTGGTGTCTTCCTTCTTCTCCTCTGCGGGAGCGGTCTCCGCCACCTCAATCTCGGGGAGAGAGTCAATTGCCTCCTGCTGCATTTCAATGAACTGCTCCTCGGTGAATTCGTCTATGAACTCCGCCTTCACCGACTCACCCAACTGGGCGAGCACCAGCTTCTCAATAATCTTATCGCAACCCGACTCGGTGAGAAGGTGGATGCCGTATTTGCAGGTGATTTTGAGTACGCCGTTCTCATAACGGCAGGTGCTGTCGGTGAAAAGTCCCGACACACCGCCCACCGTCGCAGACACATAGAAGATGAGATTCTTCCAGTACCTGTCAAGGTCAATGGTCATAAGGGACAAGCCTTCGTACTTGACACGGATGATTAAGCTGTTGAGGTTTGACTCTGTAGCCGCCTTCTCCTTGAACTCCTCTATAAGCTCAAAGGGCAAAAGTTCCTCGGCATACAAGGTGATATCAAGGGTGCGGTCAATAGCACTTGCTTTTATATTATAAACACGGGCCTCGGCGATTATCTCGGGCACGTCGATCTTGGCAAACAACTGACTTAAGGTCAGATTAGTCGGTGACATATATAAATCCTCGCTTACATATTCTCTATTTCTTTTACTAACTCGGCAAAAAGGTCGCTCTCGGCAACCTTGCGGACTATCTCGCCTTTTTTGAAGATAAGGCCTTCGCCGTTACCCCCTGCGATACCCACGTCTGCTTCACGGGCTTCCCCGGGGCCGTTTACTGCGCAACCCATCACCGCAACGGTTATGGGCTTATCAATGGTGAGCAGGTATTCCTCCACCCTCTTGGCCAAGGGGATGAGGTCTATCCTGGTTCTGCCGCAGGTGGGGCAGGATACCAATCTGGCGCCCTTGTCGGTGAGATTGAGGGCCTTGAGTATCTCCCTTGCCACATATACCTCTTTCACAGGGTCGTCGGTGAGGGACACCCTGAAGGTGTCTCCGATACCGTCGGCAAGAAGTGAGCCGATACCCACAGCGGATTTCACCGCACCGCCAAGGAAGGTGCCTGCTTCGGTGACACCGAGATGCAGGGGGTAGTCGTGACGCTCCGCCATAGTGCGGTACGCCTTTATGGTGGTGGGCACATCCGATGCCTTTAAGGATACTGCAATATCGGAAAATCCGTATTTCTCAAGTAACTTTATATGCTCCTCCGCACTTTCCACCAATGCTTCGGGAGTGGGTGAACCATATTTTGCAAGTATGCTTTTCTCCACAGAACCGCTGTTTACGCCTATGCGGATGGGGATGTTGCGCTTCTTTGCTTCCTCTGCAACCGCTTTCACACCCTCCTCCGAGCCGATATTGCCGGGGTTGATGCGCACCTTGTCGGCACCGTGCTCCATTACAGAGAGGGCAAGACGATAATCAAAGTGGATATCCGCCACCACGGGCACAGACACCCTCTCCTTAATCTTGCTGAAGGCCTCTGCGCTCTCCATATCGGGCACTGCACAACGGACTATATCACAACCCGCCGCAGCCAGAGCGTTAATCTGCTCTGCGGTGGCTATGTAATCGGAGGTTAATGTATTGGTCATTGACTGTATTGACACCTTTGCTCCGCCACCCACAGCCACATTGCCTATGTATATACGTCTGCTCATAAAAAACCATCTTCCTTTTCGTCAAAAAAGATGAGGAAACCCCATCATTTCTATTCTATCACAACCAAAGCCAAAATTCAAGAATTTTTGCCTTGTCGAAAATCCCCGAAAACCGCGTAGTTAAGCGGTTTTCAATAATTTTGTTAATTCCTATAAAAAAGGGGGCGGTTTTTTGTAAAACTCCACGAAATTGAAGCGTTATTCCATTTTTCTATTGAACTACCCCGACCCCCTGTTGTATAATAAAGGTACAAAATAAGGGTAATCACCCGAACACCTGTTTTTTAAGGAGGAGAGTCCCATGATTAAGTTAATCGTAGGTAAAAAAGGCAGCGGTAAAACCAAGGCAATGCTGGAAAGTGTTAATAACGCTGTAGATATAGAACACGGCAACGTGGTGTTCATTGCAAGAGAGAACAGACATATGTTTGATGTTAATCACGGTGCACGTCTTGTGGATGTTGCAGAAGGCGGAATGGCTGATTTCAATGAGTTCAGAGGTTTCATAAAGGGAATTATGTCACAGAATTATGACATCACCCACATCTACATAGATTCTATCCTCAAAATCGTTGCAGACGGTGCAGGTCTTGTGGAGTTTATAAGCACACTTGACAGCATCACCAAAGCGGGAGATGTTAAATTCACCATCACAATCAGCGCTGATAAATCAGAGCTTCCCGAAGCGATCTACGAGTATATCGTATAAGTAAGATTTCTAATTGAGGCATTGATTGGTATTCATTGGTCAATACGGAATTTTGAAGTATATATAAAGCAGAGGTGAAACCGCCTCTGCTTTTTTTGTTGCAAATATTTTCGATTGGTAGTATAATGGAAAATCATAATACCAAGCACACCCGAGGGGGACAAGTAAGATGAGAAAATTTTTAATTTCGTTAATCGCAGTATGTACCATTCTGTTTGCTTTTGGCGTAGTGAACGTATCTGCGGCAAGAAGTGGTATATATACATATTCGGTATCAAATGGCAATGCAACCATCACAGAATGCGATACTTCTACAAGAGGAGATGTCTTAATACCTTCTACCCTTGGCGGATATCCTGTAACGAGCATCGGTGATTCTGCATTTAATGGTTGCCATCTTATTAATTCCGTAACTTTTCCCAGTAGCGTGACAAGCATTGGCAGATGTGCTTTTTATGGCTGTAGTTATCTTTCAAGAATTATAATCCCTGACAAGGTGACAAGTATTAGCGACCACGCATTCACCGACTGCTCTCGTCTTTCAGGCGTCGTAATCCCTGATGGTGTAACAAGCATTGGTGATTATGCATTTGATGGTTGCCTCAGTTTGACCAGCATCACAATACCCGCCAGTGTTAAAAGTATAGGTGAAGGCGTGTTTTATAGTTGCACCTCTCTTTCAAGCGTCACAATACCTGATGGTGTAACAAAAATTAATAATAATGTGTTTTCTCGTTGCAGCAATTTGGCCAGCATCACCATCCCCGATAGCGTGACAAGCATTGGCGGTTGTGCGTTTTCAGAGTGCAGCAGTCTTACTGATATTTATTACACGGGCACAGAAGAAGATTGGGGCAAAATAACTATTGGTTATTCCAACGCCCCTCTTTCAAACGCAACAATTCATTTTGTTCAAAATACGCAGGAAGAATATCATATTAACTCAATCACCATAATGGATATGTCGGGAAATAGCCTTGAGGAAATACCCACAGGTACTTTCCTCGCCACTGTTTCGTTCACCAACGTAAGTGCAAGTGAGGATGCAATGATTGTGCTGGCGCAATATACAGAATCAGATGTATTCAAAGGACTTATGTATGTAAAGACAAAGTCTGTGCCCAGCGGCTCAACAATAGAACTTTCCATCCCCGTTGACAACTCCGCGGGGGACGTGACAAAACTGAAGGCATTCTGTTGGGAATCAATCGGTTCGTTAGTTCCCATGGGAAATTCGGTGAGTTTCCCCGCCAAATAAATTTATAAATCACACACAAAAAAGCACCTCGGATGTCCGGGGTGCTTTTATTATGGCTTTGTGGCCGTAATTATTTAATTGTGAGTTTGCTCATGATTGCTTCCTGGAGCTTTTCTGAGGTGAGCTCGGTGATGATCTCGTTGATGAGGTCGGAAGTCAAGGGCATAAGGTCAAGAGTTTTAATCTTCTTGATGATGTGCCAGCCGTAAGATGTCTTTACAGGCTGGGAGATCTCACCGTCTTTGAGGGCGAATGCTGCATTCTCAAACTCGGGCACCATCTCACCATAGGTGAACACATAGCCGTCGGGATTGGATTTCACGCCGGGGTCTTCGTTGTACTTTTCAATAAGGGCGTCAAAGTCCTTACCGCCGGTTGCTTCTTTGTAGATGGTCTTTGCAAGGTTTTCCTTCTCGGTGAGGATGGATTTGCTCTCATACTCTTTACCTGTGTCATCAACGGTCTTGATAAGGATATGCTTTGCCTGAACACCTTCATAACCGAACTGATCCTGATTGTTGTTGTAGAAGTTGATTGCATCCTCGGTGGTTACTTTGAATTTAGCAGACTGGGCAAGAGCATCGGCCAAGTAGTTTGTCTGGAAGAATCTCTGATACATATCGTAGGAGAAACCACTTTCTTTCATAGCCTCTTCCAAACCCTCTTCACCGCCGTACTGCATCTTGAGGAAGGCCATGGTATCGGAGAACTTCTTGCTGAAGTCCTCGCCGAGAATGATGCCGTTTTCCATAGCAAGTTCCTTGATAACGTTGTACTGCTCAATAGCGGCAAAAGCCATATTTGCAAACTGCTCGTCGGTGAGGTTCGCATTCTCGGGTTTTGCTCTCTCAACCGCCATATAGGCATTCACTTCACCTGTGGTGGTGGTGTATTTGCCTACTGTGATTGCATCACCTTCAAAGGCAACTTCATAAGAATCGGTGATGTATGCCACACCATCGGCAAAGTTAACGTCTTTGCCAAGGGCCTCTGCAACGGCACGGATAGGCACGTATGTAGTGTTGTTGTAGAGGAAGTTGTCTGCACTGAGGGTCTCGCCGTTAATCTTTACGATGATCTGGTTTCTTACTACGTCAATCTTTTCCCAGAGGGCATCCGCCATAGCGGTTACGCCTACTGTGAGGGCGCCGATAAGAACGCCGATAAGCAAAAACTTAAAATTCTTTTTCATTTGCATATACTCCTTTGTATTTTTTATACACTCATGTCGGCGCCTGTGGCTGCCGCCTTTAAGTACTCGTTAATAAATCCGTCAATCTCGCCGTCCATAACTGCACCGATGTTACCCATTTCATAGCTTGTGCGGTGGTCTTTAACCATGGTGTAGGGCTGAAATACATAAGAACGGATCTGACTACCCCAGGCGATTTCCTTGTGTTCGCCCTTGATATCGTCAATCTTCTCCTTATGCTCTCTCTCCTTAATCTCTACCAGCTTACCGATAAGCATCTTCATAGCGGTATCACGGTTCTTGTGCTGTGAACGTTCGTTCTGGCAGGAAACCACAATACCTGTGGGAATGTGGGTGATACGGATAGCGGAGTCGGTCTTATTGATATGCTGACCGCCCGCACCGCTGGCACGGAAGGTGTCCACACGGATATCCTCGGGGTTAACCTTGATCTCGGTATCGTCCTCAATCTCTGGCATAACCTCAACTGACGCAAAGGATGTGTGGCGTCTGCCTGAGGAGTCAAAGGGTGAAATACGCACCAGACGGTGAACGCCCTTCTCGCTCTTTAAGTAACCATAGGCATTGAGACCGCCTATGATAATGGTTACACCCTTCACACCCGCCTCATCACCGGGGAGGAAGTCAACCGTCTCAAGAGAGTAACCCTTACGCTCTGCCCAACGGGTGAACATTCGCATAAGCATCTGCGCCCAGTCCTGCGCCTCTGTGCCACCTGCACCTGCGTGGATGGTGAGGATTGCGTTGTTCTTGTCATACTCACCTGAAAGCAAGGTCTCAAGAGTCATCTCCTCCACCTTTGCCTTCATGGCTTTAAGCGCTAAAAGCATATCGGAGTCCGCCTCGGTCTCACCTTCGTCTGCCATCATCTCGGCAAGGACAAGGGCATCCTCATAATCACTTACCAATGCGTTATAGCGCTCCACCTTGTTCTTAAACTCTTTGGTGCGCTGAAGTATCTTCTGGCTCTTTTCCATATCGTCCCAGAAGCCGTCAGTGGCCGCCTGTGCCTCTAACTTCTCAATCTCTGCCATTGCGCCTGCAATGTCAAAGTGAATCCCTCAATTCGTCAATGCCGGGCTTTACCGCCTGTACTTCAAGTCTGTACTCGTCGATCAGCATTTAATCACTTCCTTTATCTTAAAAAATTTATATAAACAAATTATTCGTTCATACCGCAACACTTCTTGTATTTCTTACCGCTACCGCAGGGACAGGGATCGTTTCTGCCGATTTTCTCGCCCTTCTTCACGGGTTTCTTCTCCGACTCACCGCTTGCGCCGTGGGATGCGGTCATCTGCTTAACCGCCGTCTCATCGTGGCGTACCTCCGCTTCAATTCTGACCATAAAGAGAAGCTTCATCACATCCTCACGGATGTTGCCAAGCATCTCTTCGTACATGTTGTAACCCTCTTCCTTGTACTCAATTACAGGGTCTCTCTGGGCGTATGCACGAAGGCCGATACCCTTGCGGAGCTGATCCATATTGTCAATGTGGTCCATCCACTTATTGTCAACTACCTGCAGGAGGATTATGCGCTCAACCTCACGCATTCTCTCCTCACCAAATTCCCTCTCCTTCGCCTCATAACGCTCAATAGCGCAATCCATAAGGATTTCACGGAGGGTTTCTTTGGTCATCTCCTCTCTCTGCTCGGCTGTGAAGTCAAAGGTGCCCTGAGGGGCAAATATCCTCTCACAGTACTCTGCCATACCGCTCATATTCCAATCGTCGATATACTCGGCACTGCCTGTGTAGGAGGTGATGATATTATCCACAAAACCCTCGAGCATTGTCATAACGGAATCACGGATGTTCTCCCCGTTAAGCACCTTGTTTCTCTGGGCGTAGATAACATTACGCTGTACGTTCATAACGTCGTCATACTGGAGTACGTGACGGCGCATCTGGTAGTGGTTACCCTCTACCCTCTTCTGCGCATTCTCAATAGCACCCGAGAGCATACTATGCTCTATTGCCTCATCATCACGGAGACCCAAGGTGTTTACAATCGCCTGCATCCTCTCTGAGCCGAAAAGGCGCATGAGGTCATCTTCCAATGCGATATAGAACTTGGACTCACCGGGGTCACCCTGACGGCCTGAACGGCCTCGGAGCTGATTATCAATACGTCTTGATTCGTGACGCTCAGTACCGATAATGAAAAGACCGCCTGATGCCACCACCGCATCGTGTTCATCGGCTATCTCTGCCTTATACTTGCTCTCTAATTCCTTGAACTTCTCTCTGGCGGAGATGATCTCTGCATCATCCGTCTCGGAAAAACCGATGGATTCAAGTATCATCTCGTCGGTGTAGCCAAGCTTTTTCATCTCTTTCTTTGCCATGAACTCGGCGTTACCGCCAAGCATAATATCGGTGCCTCGGCCTGCCATGTTGGTGGCGATGGTTACTGCGCCCTGCTTGCCTGCCTGAGCCACGATCTCTGCCTCTTTCTCGTGATGCTTGGCATTGAGCACCTGATGGGGAATGCCTTTTCTTTTGAGAAGGGCACTGAGAAGCTCGGATTTCTCAATGGTAACAGTACCTACCAACACGGGCTGACCCTTGGCATGGCACTTCTCAATCATATCAATAACGGCATTGTATTTACCAAGTTCTGTCTTATACACGGCATCGCTATGGTCTATACGTATCATGGGCTTGTTGGTGGGGATAACCACAACATCAAGCTTGTATATGCCCTGAAATTCCTCTTCCTCCGTCTCTGCCGTACCCGTCATACCCGAAAGCTTGGAGTAAAGGCGGAAGTAATTCTGGAAGGTGATGGTGGCAAGAGTCTTGCTCTCGTGGGCAATCTTAACTCCCTCTTTGGCTTCAATCGCCTGATGTAGGCCTTCGCTGTAGCGTCTGCCAAGCATAAGACGGCCTGTGAACTCATCTACGATTATAACCTCGCCGTCTTTCACCACGTAATCTTTATCACGGTGCATCACACCATAGGCGCGAATCGCCTGATTGATGTGGTGGGAAAGGGTCATATTATCGGGATCGGAGAGATTCTCCACACCAAACGCCGCCTCTGCCTTCTTCACGCCTGTGGCGGTGAGAGTGGCGGTGTTGGCCTTCTCGTCAACTATATAATCTGCATCAATATCATCATCTAATTTCTTGTTATCCTGCTCTTTGATGACGAACTTTTTAAGACGCTTTGCAAACTGGTCTGCATGGGCATAAAGGTCGGTGGATTTATCACCTATACCGGATATGATAAGGGGAGTTCTCGCCTCGTCAATAAGTATGGAGTCCACCTCGTCCACAACGGCAAAGTTATGGCCCCTCTTCTGCACGGTCTGCTCCTTGTACTTCACCATGTTGTCACGGAGGTAGTCAAAGCCGAACTCGTTGTTGGTGCCATAAGTGATATCGGAATCGTAGGCAATCTTTCTGTCCTCACCCTCTACATCGTGGGTGATGAGGCCTACGGTGAGGCCCAGAAATCTATGAATCTTACCCATCTGCTCACTGTCACGCTTGGCAAGGTAATCATTAACCGTTACAACGTGAACACCCTTACCCTCAAGGGCGTTAAGATAGCAGGGCAAGGTGGCAACCAAGGTCTTACCTTCACCCGTTTTCATCTCGGCGATTCTGCCCTGATGAAGCACTATACCGCCAAGGAGCTGCACATCAAAATGACGCATACCCAAAACTCGCACGCTGGCCTCTCTTACCACGGCAAACGCCTCGGGCAGAATGTCATCTAAAGTCTCGCCCGCTTTCAATCTGCCTCGGAATTCCTCCGTCTTACCACGGAGCTGTGCGTCGGTGAGCTTTTGCATGTCGTTCTCAAGGTCATTTATCTTTTCCACAATGGGAAGAATACGCTTTATTTCACGGTCACTATAGGTGCCGAAAAGTTTTTTGATAATGGAACCGAACATCCCGTTCCTCCTCTCAAAGCAATACTTCAAACATCATAAAGTTATTAGTTATTATACCATAGTACACATATATTTAACAACACTTTTTTGATATGTTTACATTTTTTTAATAATACGGGGAAAACGGCTTGAAAATATTTGCAGTTAATGGTATTATATAGTTATATTTATTAAAAGGGGTGGTAGGATGATAGCCAAGACGAATAGTTGCTCACTGTCGGGTCTGGATGGTGTGATTGTCACCATTGAAGCCGATTGTTGTAACGGTCTGCCCGTGGTGGAGATTGTGGGCCTGCCCGACACCGCCGTGAAGGAGTCAAAAGAACGCATCCGTTCCGCTATAAACAACAGCGGTTTTGAATTCCCCCAGAAGCGACTGGTTATCAATCTCGCACCCGCATATCTTAAAAAAGAAGGTGCATCCTTTGACCTGCCTATTGCATTGGCCACCCTGTCGGCTTCCAAGGTGTTGGACCCACGGCTTTGTGATGGGTATATATTCATCGGCGAGCTTGCGTTAGATGGCAGCCTCCGCCCTGTAAAAGGCGTATTGCCCATGGTGATTGAGGCAAAAAGCAAAGGCTTTACCAAGGCAATCGTGCCTGCAGACAATGCCACCGAAGCCGCCGTGGTAGACGGCATTGAAATCTACGGGGCAGAGAGTCTGCATCAGGTAGTATCGTTCCTCACAGGCGAGAAAAATATAGATAAAACCACTGTGGATATCAAAGCTCTCTTTGAGACAGAAAACACCGCCTCGGGTGATTTTTCCGAGGTAAAGGGTCAGGACATGGCAAAACGCGCCCTGGCAATCGCTGTAGCGGGCGGTCACAACGTGCTTATGATCGGCTCACCCGGCTCGGGTAAGACGATGTTGGCAAAGAGGTTGCCTACCATAATGCCTCAGCTCAGTTTTGACGAGGCCTTAGAGGTGACCAAGATATATTCCATATCAGGAAAACTGCCCCCCAAGGGCAATCTTATAACCACCCGCCCCTTCCGCAACCCCCACCACACAGTATCGGCGGTGGCTATAACGGGTGGTGGCGCCAACCCCAAACCCGGTGATATTTGCCTTGCCCACAGAGGCGTGTTGTTTTTAGATGAATTCCCCGAGTTCCGCAAGGATACCATTGATGCTATGCGTCAGCCCTTAGAGGACGGCAGATTCACAGTATCAAGAGCCAATGCCACGGTGACCTTCCCCAGTGAAGTTATGCTGGTGGCGAGTATGAACCCCTGCAAATGCGGTTATTACGGTGATACGAGCCGTGAGTGCAAGTGCAGCGCAGGCGAGATTCAGCGGTATATGCATAAGATTTCAGGGCCTATGCTGGATAGAATAGATATTCAGGTGCAGGTGCCCTCGGTGAAGTATTCAAAGATCACCTCCAAGGAGGATACCCCCTCCAGTGCAGATATGAAGGCTCAGGTGGAATCCGCCCGTGCCATTCAGGCGGAGAGGTACAAGGATGAATCCTACCTCACCAACGCCTCACTGGATAACAAGGGCATTGAGAAATACTGCCCCCTGGACGAGGAGTCCCACAAACTTCTTGCAGATATATTTGAAAGCACAGGTCTGTCTGCCAGGGCATACACCCGCATCATAAAAGTTGCCCGCACCATAGCGGATATGGAAGGCAGCGAGAACATCACCGCCACCCACATAGCAGAGGCGGCGGGATACAGGAGTCTGGATAAGAAATTCTGGTTTTCGTGATTTGACGAGCCACAAATAAGCATATAAATATATTTATTCCATATAAAAGGAGAAATTCACATGGAAGCATCAGTAGAGATCAAAAAACTTTTCCGTGAGACAGCGGAGTATGAGAACAAGTTAATTCTTGTAGGAGGTTGGGTAAAGAGCCTGCGCGCGTCAAACGTGTTTGGCTTTATCGAGCTCAATGACGGCACCTTCTTCAAGAATCTTCAGGTGGTGTTTGAGAAAGAGAACATCACCAACTATGACGAGATTGCAAAGCTCAATATCGGCTCAAGTATCTTCGTAAGAGGCACATTGGTACCTACCCCCGAAGCAAAACAACCCTTTGAACTTAAAGCCACCGAGATAGTAATTGAGGGTACATCCACTCCCGACTACCCCTTGCAGAATAAACGCCACTCCTTTGAGTTTCTGCGTTCGATTGCCCATCTCCGTCCCCGTGCAAACACCTTCAATGCGGTGTTCCGTGTACGTTCTGTGGCGGCATACGCTATCCACAAGTTCTTCCAGGAGAGAGGCTTTGTATATGTTAACACCCCCATCATCACATCCAGTGACGCCGAGGGTGCAGGTGAGATGTTCAGAGTAACTACTCTCGACCTTGATAACCTCCCCACCGCAGATGGCAAGGTGGATTTTTCCCAGGATTTCTTCGGCAAGAGTACCAACCTCACCGTAAGCGGTCAGCTTGAGGGTGAGACTCACGCCATGGCATTCCGCAAGATATACACCTTTGGTCCTACCTTCCGTGCAGAGAATTCCAACACCGCCCGTCATGCGGCAGAGTTCTGGATGATCGAGCCCGAGATTGCCTTTGCAGATCTGGAAGACAACATGGCTCTTGCAGAGGATATGATTAAATACGTTATAAGCTACTGCTTAGAGAACATCCCCGAGGAGATGCAGTTCTTCGGTACATTTGTAGATAAAGGCCTTATTGATCGTCTTAACAGTATCGTTGAGAGTGACTTTGCCCACGTTACCTACACTGAAGCGGTAGAGCTTCTTAAAAACAGCGGTGAGAAGTTTGAATACCCTGTTGAGTGGGGTGTGGACTTGCAGACAGAGCACGAAAGATACCTTACCGAGAAACTCATCAAAAAGCCCGTGTTCGTTACTGACTATCCCAAGGAAATCAAAGCATTCTATATGAAGCTCAATGACGATAACAAGACAGTTGCCGCTATGGACCTTCTTGTGCCCGGCGTTGGTGAGATTATCGGCGGTAGCGAGAGAGAAGCAAATTACGAGAAACTCCTCGCCCGCATCAATGAGCTCGGCCTCAACCCCGAGGATTACAGCTGGTACCTTGACCTTCGTAAGTTCGGCGGTACACGTCATGCAGGTTATGGTCTTGGCTTTGAACGTCTTATTATGTACATGACAGGCATGTCCAACATCCGTGACGTTGTGTCCTTCCCCAGAACTGTTAACAACGCAGAGTTCTGATAGCCGAAAGAGAAAGGCGGATTATTCCTATGAACAATCTTAAATACGACAAGACGGGACTTAAATATATCCTCTATATACTGTTGTCCGGTATAGCCGTTACGGTGGCATTCAGCTTCGGTATTATTACGGGTATTATAATTGTCCTTGCAGGTCTTTTGACCCTGGCGTTTCTTTTAAGAGGCGATATCCTTGCCATAATCGCCAGATACACCTACAACAAAGACCACGGCAAAGGCTTCCTCTGGTATGAGAGGGCTATGAAGATAAGTAACTTAAAGCCCCTTCATAAATTGGTGTATGCATATCTTCTCATCCGTGACGGTGTGCTTGACAAAAGTGAGCAGATAATCACCAAGACCCTCTTTATTGACAGAGACCGTCTTAACGATAATCTCATATCAGGCGCCCACATCAATCTCTCTATCATCAAGTGGAAGAGGGGCAACCTCTCTGAAGCCATTGAGGAGATTGAAGAGGTGTACGAGAGCGGATTCCGTTCTACCGTGATGTATGGCACATTGGGTTGCTATTATATACTCAATAACCAGCGCACCAAGGGTCTGGAATTCAGCAAAGAAGCGTATGAGTATAACAGCACCGACAAAATCATCCGTGATAACCTTGCATATAACTACTACCTCTGCGGTAACATCCGCACCGCTTCGGATATGTATGACGAGCTGGTGGCAGAGGAGCCCACATTCATTGAACCCTACTACAACTATGGTATGGTGCTTGAGGATCAGGGCGAATATGAGAAGGCCATGGACAATTACAAGAAGGCACTCAAGATGCCCGTTAAATTCCTCTCCACCGTGTCCCACGAGGACGTGAAGGGTGCGATAGAGCGTCTCAATGCCAAGCTTGAGGCGGAAAAGGGCGGTATATAATGAGGGAAATCACTGTCAATGCAAATGACGGCGGACAGAGGCTGGATAAGTTTCTCACCAAATTCCTTACAAACTGTCCCCAGAGTATGATATACAAATGCCTTCGCAAGAAACGTATCAAGCTAAACGGCAAGAAGGCAGAGGGTGCCACAAAGCTCAACGAGGGAGATGTGTTGGAACTATATATCTCCGACGAATTCTTCGGCGAGGCGCAGTCGGATTTGTCCTTCCTTAAAATCAAGCCTGCCATTGATATTGTGTATGAGGATGAAAACATTATGCTCATAGACAAAAAGCCGGGTATGATTGTCCACGAGGACGATAAGGAGAAGTTCAACACCCTCATATCCCACATAAAAGCGTATCTGTATCATAAGGGCGAGTATAACCCCGATGACGAGCATTCCTTTGCTCCTGCTCTGTGCAATCGTATTGACAGGAACACAGGCGGTATCGTGATTGCAGCAAAGAATGCCACCGCCCTGCGCATTATTAACGAGAAGATTAAATCAAGGGAGATAAAGAAATACTATCTCTGTATGGTCAAGGGTCATATCACCCCACCTGATGCCACCCTGACCGCCTACCTTGAGAAGAACGAATCGCAAAACAGGGTGTATTTAAGCGACACCCCAAAGCAGGGATATAAAAAGTGTGTCACCAAGTACCGCACCATTGGCAAGAACGCCCTCGGCACATTCTTGGAGATAGACCTCATCACAGGCCGTACCCATCAGATAAGGGCGCAGATGGCGCATATAGGTCATCCCCTTGCAGGTGACGGTAAGTACGGCACCAATGAATTCAATAAAAAAGTCGGTCTTAAAGTGCAGGCGTTGTATTCGTATAAGACGGAGTTTGCCTTTGAAGACGATAATGCTCTTTCTTACTTAAACGGCAGGAGCTTTGAGGTGGATAAGACACATATCCCCTGGTTCAGACTATATTGATAAGCCTTTCTGCTCCCGTACATACGGGGGCAGTTTGTGGTTTAGGGAATAATTTATAAAGGAGTGAGGTACATGAAGGATAAGAAAATCAGTATAGTGCTGATGTTCATCAGCCTGCTTTTCCTTGCCCTTATAGTGTATCTTACGGGTATTGAGGTATTTAACCGTGACGAGTATTCCTCAAGCAACTTAAACTCCCGTGCCCTTATAAAGGAATCCTCCGTGGTGCGGGGCACCATCTATGACAGAGAGGGGGAAGAACTGGCTTACAGCAAAGTGAATGAGGACGAGCAGAGGCGTTATTACCCCTATGATGCACTGTATTCCCACATAATCGGCTACTCTTCCAAGACCTATGGAAAGTCATTCCTGGAGAAATTCTATAATTCCCAACTCCTCGGTGATGACGGCATCAGCGCCGTATTTAATATCGGCAATATATTAAAGGGTGAGATGAGCGAGGGCAACTCCCTGCACCTCACCATAGACCACCCCTCTCAAAGACGGGCAAGCCAACTGATGAACAGATACAGAGGTGCGGCAGTAGCCATAAACCCACAGACGGGCGAGATACTTGCCATGGTGAGTAAGCCCGACTTCAATCCGAACGAGACCCAGCTCACCCGCCGTTGGAGTGATCTTAATTCCAACGAGAACGCACCTTTCTTAAATCGTGCCACTATGGGCCTGTATCCCCCCGGCTCCACCTTCAAGACCATTATCGCAGCCACCGCCTATGACAAGGGGCTCACAGACTTTGTGGTAGAAGACGAGGAGGGCAAATTCACCATCGACGGCTACACCATCGCCAACACAAAGAATACCCGACACGGCACCACCGATATGGAAAAGGGATTTATCCGTTCAAGTAACGTATACTTCGCCCAGCTGGGTGCCACATTCAGGCAGAGCGATTTTGATAAAATCGCAAGCTCCTATATGTTCAATAAGAAAATTCCCTTCCGCTTCCCTATCAGCACAAGTAAATTCCAGACCACGAATTTAAGTGATGCGGAGAAGGCGGCTACATCTATCGGTCAGGGAAAGACCCTTGTATCGCCCCTGCACCTTGCTATGATAACGGGTGCCGTCGCAAATGACGGTGTGATGATGAAGCCCTATATAGTATCCAAGGTGACCTCTCCCGGCGGTACGGTGCTGGAGAGCTTTGGCCCGTCAAACCTCACCACATCCCTCAGCAGACAAAGTGCCCAATATGTGAAAGACCTTATGATAGCCACAGTAGAGAAGGGCACAGGCACCAACGCCCGTATATGGGGACTGGATATCGGCGGTAAGACGGGCACCGCAGAGAACGAGATGACCGATACCAATAAAGAGAAGACCCACGCAATGTTCATCGCCTTCGCCCCCGCAGAAGACCCACAGATAGCCGTAGCCGTAGTGCTGGAATACGCAGGCTCCACAGGTGGCAGTATCGCCGCCCCCATAGCAAGAGAAATGATAAGAACGTATCTTGATAAATAAAACAAACCCTCCGAAGAAATTCGGAGGGTTTTTATGTGGGTCAATATCCATATTGCGACACATAAGGTTTAGATGCAGTCAATTTTTAAGGAAGATCGCGTCGAGTTAAAATCCCAAAATCACTTAAAACTTATTATTTGATTTCCTTTATATTTCAAAGTTCCTTTTTCCTTAATTCGATAATTGTTATATGAATATGCAGAAACATTAAATGAAAGCTTTTTGTCTTTTGTCTTAAAAACAATAATATAACTTTCCTGTTTAAAGATTTTCGGATATCTGGAAACTATATTTGACTTATATTTATCAAACACTTCTGCTTTAACTGTTTTAACGGAAGCAACTTTGTTCCAAATCAATTTTTTTACAAAAGGAAACCAACATAATAAAAATAAAATAATTGAAAAGAAAATCATTGCATTATCCATTATACCTCTCCTTTCACAAAATTCGACATAGTTCGTGTCAAGTCAGGGATAAAAAGTTAGTCGATATGCAGGGCTAATGCCTGCTCGATATTTTTACTGCCGTAAAATCGATATGTTTTCCCGTTGGTTAAACTCGATATGATATGAATTCTCGTTGCCAAAAGGCAACATATCGAGTGCGAAGCACATATCGAGTACAAAGTACATATCGAGTACAAAGTACATATCGAGAATTCGTCAGAATTCATATCGATGCGTTGCTTCGCAACGCTTAATACAAATCGCCCGAGAGGTATCTGTCTCCGCCGTCGGGGAGTAGGACTACCACGGTCTTGCCTTTGTTTTCTGCCCTTTTGCAGAGCTCTATGGCGCTATGGAGGGCTGCGCCTGAGGATATGCCTGCCAGGATGCCTTCTGTGGCACCAAGCATCCTTGCCTTATCATAAGCATCATCAGATGACACGGGGCAAACCTCGTCTATCACCGAGATATCAAGCACATCGGGGATGAATCCTGCGCCGATACCCTGTATCTTATGAGGGCCCGGCTTTCCGCCTGAGAGGACTGCAGATTCTGCCGGCTCTACCGCCACAATCTTAACATCCTTTCTGGATTTTAAGAATCTGCCCGTACCCGTCACAGTACCGCCTGTGCCTGCCCCTGCTACGAATATATCCACCTTGCCCTCGGTGTCCGCCCAGATCTCGGGACCCGTGGTGTCAAAATGCGCTTTGGCATTATCGGGGTTGGAGAACTGATCGGGTATGAAGGATCCCTCTATGCTCTCGGCAAGCTCCTTTGCCTTGGATATAGCACCACCCATCCCCAGCTTGCCGTCGGTGAGGATTACCTCGGCACCGTATGCTCTCATAAGGGTAATGCGCTCCTTTGACATGGTGTCGGGCATTACGATAATCACCCTATACCCCCTGGCACCGCCAACGGCGGCAAGGCCTATTCCTGTATTGCCCGAGGTGGGTTCAATTATCACACTACCCTTGCCTATCTCTCCCCTTGCTTCTGCGCCGTCAATCATCCACTTGGCTGCTCTGTCCTTGGCAGAGCCTGTGGGATTCATAAACTCCAATTTGGCAAGGAGTGTGGCACCGAGATTATACTTCTCCTCTACATTTGCAAGGCGGAGCAGAGGTGTGCCACCGATAAGTTTATCTGCGCTATCGTATATAGACATACAATCGTCTCCTGACGTGATTTTTAATATGTTTTCAAAAAGCCGCAGATTACTGCGGCTTTTATATTATGGTCTTTAATATTTATTATACTCTGTCGTCGTACATGGTCATGGTATCTGCGATATCGTCAAAGGTGTTGCAATGGCCGTTCTTAACATAGAGGTATGAGGTGGTCATACCGCTTACGAGACAGCTCTTGATATCAAGACCTGCGAGAAGTCCTGCGCAGAAGCCGGAGTTGAAGTTATCGCCGCCGCCGGTGGTCTTTTTGGGTTTCTCACAGAGGATACCCTTTACCTCTACCTCACCGCCGTCATACACTGCTGCAGAAGAATCCACGGGGTGGATAATAACCGTACCGATACCCGAATACTCCTTAATTGCCCTTGCAACTGTAAGGGAATCCACATACTCACCCTCGCAAAGAACTGAGTGCATCACCATTGCCTCGGTCTTATTAAGGCCGAGATAGGTGGGAGCGAACTCTGAGTATCTGCCAAACATCTTAAGGGCAAGCTTTATCTCCTCTGCACCTCTCTTTGCACAGTCAGCGATGTCGATATACACCTTGCGGTCTTTTTTGGAAAGACGGGGCATAACCTCCTCCAAAAACTTCTCGTAAATCTTATGAAAATGCACGAGATAGCTCCAGTTTACCAGGGTTATGATATCTGCCTCATCAAAGATTTTCACCATCTCATCAACGGAAATACGCTCTATAAGGTCTTCCCATTTAAGACGGCTGATTTTCTCGATGTCACTCATAATAATCTTGCCGTCACCAAACTCAAACACATAAGAATATCCCGGTTCGCTTACGGTGATGGTCTTACAGTTGGGATTGAGATTGAATACGGGGTTTTTATCGGGATAACCCATAGCACCCACGCAGGTGCAGTCAACCCCCATATTGGCAAGACCGTTGGCATAGTGCGGTCCGCAACCGCCGAAATCCGTACTGCTTACGGAAAGCTCGATATTACCGCTTACACCTGCCAGAGATGAAATCTTCTCGCCAAACTGGTCAATAGTGGAATAGTAGGTGCAGGTGGTCTCGTCTGTTCTGGTCTTAACGGGGCGGATTACATAATCCACAAATCCGTCAAAGCCCACGCACACCTTCTTGCTGAGCAATGTTTCTTTCTTTGCTTTGAAATTATCTGAATACTTCATAATTTACCTCCGAAGCATTATTTTGTTATTTTAAGCACCTTTACAAAGGTGGCAAAATCTATCTCTTCATAGTCGGGAGTGATGCCCCTTGCCATAAGCTCGTCACCGCCGTAAGTCTCACCCGTTGCGGTGTCGGTGTATTCATACTCTGCAGAAAGTCCGCAGAGAGTGAGGCGGGACTCCTTGGTGTTGGTGGTGTTTAATATACGGCAACCGAAAACCAACGCCTCGCTCTTGTCCTTGGAAACTATCTGCCAACTGCAGTAGTTACCCTCATAGGGGCTCTGCAATCTGTATAAATCACCTGTGCGGACAAGGGTTCGCACACTCTTGCAAAGCTCGGTGATCTCCTTTACACTGCTAATCTCATCGTCTGTCATCTTGGTGATATCAAGCTCGTACCCGAACATTCCCGCAAGCGCCACATCCGCCCTGGTTTTAAGGGGAGTGTCTCTGTGTACCATATGGTTGGGAGATTCGGTGATGTGGGCAGAGATTGTGCTCAAGGGATAACAGATTGAGGTGGAATACTGAATCTTAAGACGGGCAATTGCATCGGTGTTGTCGCTTGTCCATATCTGGGGTGAGTAGGCAAGCATTCCCGCATCGAATCTTCCGCCGCCTGCGGCACAACCCTCAAAAAGCACATCGGGGAATTTCCTTATAAGTGCATCAAGCACCTTATACAAGCCGAGGGTGTATCTGTGGTTGTATCCCTTGCAGGGCATATCCGCCATCATACGGTTGTAATCCCATTTAACATACACTATGGGTGCAGAGGAGAGGATATCGCTCACGGATTTTACTATAAACTCACACACATCGTCCCTTGAAAGGTCAAGCATATACTGGTTCCTGCCAAGGGCGGGGGTTAAGTTGGGTACGCTTATTATCCAGTCGGGATGCTCACGGTAAAGGTCGGAATCGGGATTTGCCATCTCCGGCTCAAACCACAGACCAAAGGCAAGCCCCTCATCATTTATCTTCTTTGCCAACCCCTCTATACCCGAGGGGAGCTTATCTTTATTTACATACCAGTCACCGAGGGAGGATTTATTGCTGTTGCGCTTGCCGAACCATCCGTCGTCCAAGACAAACAGTTCTACGCCTGCCTCCTTCGCTTTCTTTGCCATAGAGAGGATTTTCTCCTCATTGAAATTAAAGTATGTACCCTCCCAGTTGTTTATGAGAATGGGTCTGTCCTTGCTCGCCCATTTGCTGAGGCAAAGGTTCTCTCTGTATATATCGTGCATCTCCCTTGACAATCCGCCAAAGCCGTCACTGCTGTATGTAAGTACCGACTGAGGTGTGTAGAAAACCTCCTCGGGAGAAAGCTTGTATTCAAAGCCAAAGGGGTTGATTCCCTGACGGACTCTTATATTGCCGTACTGATCGCACTCAGCCACAGAGGAGTGGTTACCGCTGTATATAAGGGAAAAACCGTAAACCTCGCCGTGTACCTCATTGGCGTCCTTACTGCAGAGCATAATAAAGGGGTTCATAGCGTGACCGCTGCCGCCACGGGCGTTGGACGCCTCTACCTTACCGCCGAAGGGGACAGGTGTGCGGACAAACTCCCTCTCCCTGCACCATGCGCCGGGGAAATATACTATATCAAGGTCCCGCTTATCAAAATCCACACTTACACTGTATGCCGATTCCACCGTCATATCCGAGTCGGATTTATTGACAAAACGGGTACTGCGCAAAATCACATCCTGCTTATCGAAAACCGTGTAGGAAAGCACCGCCTCAAGACCGATGCTCTCGTCGGCAAGGGTAATCTCCAATGTCTGCGCCGTCTTGTCACCTTTGAAAAGAGAGGGCATACCCTCAATGTGTGCTACCTGATTGTCTATAATCTCAAAGGATTTGTATTTAAGGCGCGTGATGGTGTTGCCGTACTTATTGCCCACCGTATATGCAGGAGAGCGAAGGTCGGTGTGGCCATACTCGGGGTATTCCCTGAGGGCGGTCTCTGAATAAATACCCTCCAAAGCATTATCCCCGTCAAAGCATATAAGCTTGCGGAATTCGTTGCCCACATTGGCAGAATAGTCCCTGTCACCAAGCTTTCCGCCAAAGTGATAGTGCAGAAGGTCACCGGAACCGCTTACGGTAAATATATAACTGATGTTTCTGCCCTGCAGATGGAAGGTGTTGCCATTTTTTATAATCATACTCATGTCACCGCGCTTATTACTTATTATAAATAGTAATCCATACCCCTATTATATAGGATTGCTCCATCTTTTTCAAGTGATATTGCAACTATTACCATACAAAAATCCCGAGGAACGATAATCATTCCTCGGGATAAAACTCAAATTACCAACCAATCCTACGGGTGATATCATAGGGTACCATACCATTAGGTGTCCATACGAATACGCTGAGTTTCTCAAGGGCTTCGCCTGTGTAGGTGGTGTTGATATATACATCCTGTGTAGCGGAGAGGGTGATGTTCTCTCTGTGTACTACCACGCCGTCAAGGGCAAGATATACAACCGCATCACCGGTAATGCCGAGGGGGTTGTAGATTTTGAGACCCTTGGCATCTCTCACGTAACCAAGCACGCTCTCGGCAGTCATGGTCTTTACAGAGAGGTTATCCATCACATAAGAGGATGTGGTGTTCTCGGTAATGAGTGAGCCAACCACCAACTCATCAAAGGATTTAAAATCGTCCATATCAAGTTTGGCATTGGATACACAGCCAACGTCATTTACCATAACGGATACTGTGCCTGCCTCGGTGTTGATAATAAGACGGATATCAAGGCGTTCTCCGGGGAGAATGCTGGTGAAGAGGTCACGGTCAGAACTGGTGCCTGTGAGGGCGATTGCCTTGGAAGTGGTAGCAACCACGGGAGCTATAGAGAAGGGTGCGCCATTAGATGCACTCTTACCGTTCAGGGTGAAGATGGGTGATCCGTTAACGAATTTGAAATCATCAAAGGCAATACTCGCCTCAACAACTATTGTGCCTTCTTTACCTGCTATCTTGGTGTTTTTGAAAGATACGCCGGCGCCATTGGAGCTGATGAACCTGATTGCCTGACCGTCAAGGGCGGTCTCATAACGGCTATATGCCGCACTCCAATCACCTGTGAGATTAGCAGGAGGTGTGGCTCCGCTTTCAAAATCTTCGGTGAATGCCGCCTCTGCACCCGAGTAGTTAGCAGTGCGGACAATGGCTTCATCACGGGCAATCTCCCTGCCGCCATCCATAAGAGAAACTACAAAGCAGTTCTCGGGGAGGTCGAGGGTGAGACCCTTGTTGGAAGTAACAGCCTGACCATTATAGGTATATACGAAGGTTGCGGTAGAGGGAACGTTGTCAGTATAGATATCAAAATCTATCATAGATCCCGTTACAGCACTTTTAACGTCGGTGGAAATATACATTACGCAATCAGAGGATCTTACGGTATAGGGGTTAGCCAATGTACCGTCACCCCTGCTGATTGTTATATCTTTGGTAAGGTAGAATGCAGGGCGTACACCGATACTGCCGTTGTAGGCCTGTGCACTCTCGATTCTTGATTCACCCTTTGGCATGAAAACGTCCTTTGCAAAGGCGTCAGCATTATACTGGGGAGAGAGGGCCGCAACTGTACGCACCTGCTCGCCTGTGGTGAAGGCAAGGGCATCACGGGTCCAGTAATAATAGGGTCTTATGGTATCGAGCTCATCGTAGAGAGCGTCGGAATTTGCAACCGCCCAGGCAGTGGGCTTTGCTACATAGAAGTAATCAGTGAAATTGGTGGTGTCGTTCACAATAGAAACAATCTCCTCAACAGAAGGCAAAAACATCTTGTCGGTGGAGGTTGATTTGTATGCACTTGCATAGTTGGCAACTGCCTTTGACACAAGGGCTTTGTACTGGTGGAGGTACTCACCCTTGGAAGCCTTGTCAATATCATTGTGGCTCACGGCGAAGGATACATCGGTATCCACCATGAGGTCACGTTCTTCCTTGGTGAAGTTCTTGTTGTTCAAAAATCCGCTTTCGCCATTGTAGGGGTTGATGCCATCTCTCACAGACGCCTTGTCGGGCTTGTGGCCTGAAGCATATCTTACTGTGTCGTCATCAGAATTGAGCCAGGTGCGAAGCGCAGACTCTGCCCAATAGTCAGAACCTTTGGTAACACGGGTGTTGTAGTTATCTGTCACCTTATCACCCGCAGGGTCAAAACACTTCAAGGTGAGGATATTCTCGCTGAGCATAAGGTATCCGTTGTCATCCGCTGCAATACATCTCCACAAAATATCCTGGCCGTTGTATTTACCGAAGGATACGGACTGTCCTACTGAAATTGTGTCTGCAGCAAAAGTCACGCAGGGAATAATGGGCAATACCATCGCTACAACCAACATTAATGCTATAATAGATTTTTTCATATATATCCCACCTAACAAAATTTGTAGTACCTCTCATCACCGAGAAACAGAGAAAAAGGGTGTAAATCTGAATTTTGCCGCTTATAACGGCGTCTGGACATTCACTTGTGCAGGGAATGCATTTATTCACTCCTGAACCGCAAAATGTGCAAGGAAAACAATCTTCACCCACACCTTAAAAATGACGGGCAGAAGCAGATAAATCCATTTCCTGACATATCATTATTAGAAACTTCTTGCCGTAGCACGATGTACTACGGCAAGAGAGTCTCAAAATATGTGTCTTTTGAGTCACTGACCGTAAAGTCGGTGGCTTATATTTGGCGTTGTCTGCCGGAATGCAGACCCTGCGCCATGGGGGAATTATCTGTCCCAGATATCCAATGTGAGGAATGAACCATCAGCAGCCATAAGGATTACAGCATCCTCTGTGCCGAGGTTTTCGGTTGTGATTACGTATTCAACACCGTCTACATCACCTGTTACAGGGCAAGTGTTAACAGATACACACTTCTCACCATCGTATCTTGCGATTACGATATAAGCATCCTGATTCTCAAGGGTCTTGTTACGGATTGTAACACTGTAAGCACCGAAAGCTTCCACAACATTCTCGATAGAGAGGTCTTTCTTGGATACGGTGAAGGGAATCTCGAAGGACTCTACTTCTTCCTCGCCATTCCAGCAGATCATACCTGAAGTAGCCTGAGCACCGCTAACTACGAGTCTGTAGTTGCCCTTTGCTGTAAGAGCTACATCAGGAACTATTGTACAGATGGTCTTTGTATCATAGTCCAGAGATTGTGTGAAGGGAACTTCGTTATCCTCTTCATCATAGATCTTAATATCAGCAGTAAGGTATGCTTTGTTGATTGCATCGTCACCGGTGCCGATTGTCTCTGTTGTGTTCTTCATTGCTTCAGAGAAAGTAATCTTGAAAGAAGGAGCTATATAGTCAACAGCATCAAAGGATGTCTCGCTGCCTTCGTAGTTATATGCTGTTGCTGTTGCTGTATAAAGATTTGCCATGTAGTAGAGCTTGAGGTTGTCGTAGAAAACGCAAACCTTTTCGGTGTCGTATGCAGTAGAAGCAACGGGCTGAAGCTTTGATCTTTTGAAAGAGGTAAATGTTGATGTGCAGCTATATGTAGACGTTGTATCGTTATCATCGGTAACGATCAAAGTCAATTTTTCGGGTTTGAGACGGATTTCTACACGAACATGATACCATCTGCCAACTTCAAAGGGAATACCTGAATCCTTGTCAAGCAAACGGAAGTTGCCTGTTGATTTGGTTCTACCGAAAGTACATGCAAGTGTGTCACCATGGTAGTAAAGGAGCAAACCATTACCATCAATTATGCTGTTGCCTTCGTCATCAGCGAGGATTGCGATATCTGTCTCAAGAACGGTAGTGGTTGTGCCTGTGGGGGCAACTGCTGAAAGAGACATCTCTGATGCAGGATGACGAGCAACACTGCCGTAATCTTCAAACTCAACTACTTCAAAACTACCTGATGTCTCGGTAGTATCAAAGTCGTATTCTTTCTGAGTTTTCAAAAGTCTCTGAGGAACTTCAAATTCCCCAGGAATCTCCTCCTCCGCCATGGCAATAGTGGGCAGGAAGGATGAAATCATTGTGAGCGCTATAAGAAGCGCAATAATCTTTTTCATAATAAATCAACCTTTCAGTTAATAACGTTGTGTATTCCGCGAGGGGTCACCCTGGGCAACCCCTTACGGATGAATTGCATTTAATCGGTTTGAAGAATTATTTCGCTTCAACCCAGAACTCGGATACGTTGTTGTAACCGTTTTCATCATTACCCATTACACGGAGACGAACATACTTGGCATTGTCTGCACCGTTAAGCATAAATCTCTCGAACTGGCTGGTAGTACCTGAGGTTTCGCCTACACATACTTCCTTCCATTCCTTGCCGTCAGCTGAAACGTCAACTGCGAATCTACCCTTACGAGCGTCACCGCCGTAGTAAGAGATGAAGCAGGAGTTGAGGTCTACCTTCTCTTCAAGCTTGAATGTAGCCCAGTTGTCACCAAGGGTTGCCCACTTATTCTCGAAGTCATAGTCGAGCATCTTTGAGGGGGCACCTGAAATATGGGTTGAATACTTATCAATCTCAGCTTTACAAATCTTGGAGTAATCACCGCCGAGGTCCTCAAACAAGAACGCAAGTTTCACGTTATTGAGTACGTGGAGACCGCTGAGGTCGGGCTTCCACTTAACAATGAGAGGTGAAGAATCGAGGAAGTCTATGGGGTTAACATAGAGATATCCGTCGATGAGCTTAGGCGCAGTAGAAATCTGTTTCTCAACGCCGTTTATAATAGCTCTTGTGCTGTCAATCCATACTGTGGTTGACTTATGCATACCACGGCCTGTGGGGGAGTTGGAGTACTTGTGGTAATCAATTCTCCAGCTGCCGTCACCGTTATCGATAACTTCGTGACCGGGGTAGTATTCATAGAAGCTCTTTGCACCAACGTAGGGCTTGCCATCAATTACGTAAGGAGCCTGTGCGTTGTAACGGAAGAGCTGTTTCTCTTCGTCCCAGATGATGATGTCACCCATGGGGTCTTTAGAGAGTTTTTCGTAGGTAATCTGGCTGGCAGTTGCATCTGCACTTGCGGGGATGAAGGAGTAAGAACCGGGGAGACCGTCAATGTAGAGAACGCCCTCGTCCTCAGTAACTTCTACAATCTTCTTCTGACCACCACCGATTACAGTCCACTTACCTGCAGCAACGTCAGCGATCATACAAGACATTACGCCACCGTTGTTGTTATCTCTGATTTCCATAGTGAAGGGAGCTTTTACTCTGTAACCATCAGTTGCAAACATTACAGTTCTGTCCATAATGGTAACACCTGTGTGGGTAGCAGATACTTCTTTGATAGTGGGGAGGTCGGGAAGGTTTCTGTCGTAGTCGGTAACGTACATAGCGTTAAGGAATACGGTGGTCTTCTCGTCAACAGAGGGAGAAACCTCTGCTCTCCACTGAGCAACGTTACCTCTCTGAGCATTGTAAGCGCCGTACCAGTTGTAGCCGCCTGCCCAAGCCTCTTTACCGGGGCCACCGATGATCTCGATATCGGGATTCTCGGGGAGAAGAACGTTATTTACAAGCTTACCGTTATTCTGACGGCCTGAAGAATGCTTGTAAGTATTGTAGGTAATAATCTGGTTGCCGTGACGCTCCATACCATCAACACTGTGGATGATGTAATCCTTTTCAAAGGTGGGGTCTGCTGCAACAACCTTATCAAATACAACGAATGCTGCGGGGTAATCCTTATTGTTAAGGTCAATGAATACCATTGAACGCTTAGCTTCTTCCATCTTCATCTGCCAGTCAAATTCTGTCTCGTAAATCTTCTGGAACTTACCGGGAATCTTGTAAGAACCGTTCTTGGGGTCGCCGGCGTCTACGCCGTACTCATCCATAACGTACTGCTTAGCAGTTCTGCCGTCTTTCTTGTGGATCTTACGGCCTCTGTAAGCACCCTTGATATCACCCTTGATGTAGGTGAATTTGGGAGTCTGCTTGTTAGGACCTGTAAATGTACCTTCAGCTACAGCATGACGTGTTGACTTGGGATTCTCACCGATGATATCGTCAAGTCTTCTTGTGTATCTGGACTCTCTGAATGTATCGGGAGTCTGACCGCCTTCGTTAGCAAGAACGAAGATGTAGTCAGGTGCGTAGTATGTCCACATGAACAACTCTTCAGGGTCAGTAACCGCGAGGGTGTTATGTGCGATAGAAGCTGCCTGATACTGACGGGTGTTGGTACCACGCCAACCGCTACCACCGGTAGCACAACCGGTCTTGGGCATTACCCAACCTTTGTACCAGATAGCGAATGTACCTACGTAAGGCTCGTAGTGAGTCTCGATAGCGTACTCACGAACGTTGAAGTAAGCAACTGCGTCGGGGGAATCCTCACCCATGTTCCAACCTGTACGCGCGATAGCGAAGGTGAAGGGGTATTTACCCATACGTGAAAGGGGCTGGTTCTCACCGAAGTCGTATGACTCAAGAGTATTCTCGGGATCTGTAGAGAGAATAAGCTCCAACCATGAACCTCTGGTGATTGAACTTGAACCCTCGGTAAGAGCCATCTTACGACGCTCACCGCCGATAAGTTCGTTGAACTCATAGTAGGGATAAATGTAAGGGATTGTGGTAAGGTGGATATCTGAACCCTTGTAGGAGTCAGCACCTATACGGATATTCTTCTCACCCTCCTGGAAGTACTCACCTGAGGGAGTGTAGAGATAGAGGAATCGTGTCATAGCGTCTTTCCAACCTGCTGAGAAGAGCTGGTCTTCTGTGATACCCCAGGGGATGAAGAGACGCTGTGCGTACATCTCGGAGTTAGAACGGATACCCTGACCGTACTGAACACCTGAAAGGTGACCGCCGGAGGAAAGACCCCAGTGACGACCGGGAGCCATGTAGTTGGATACAACACCGGCATAAACGTTATAAATCTCGGGATCCTCGTCGTAGATTGCGATACCTACTGCAAGACCGTCTTTAAATACCATGTGCTCACCGGTGTGACCGTAGAGTGTATGGTGACCGATTGCGAAGGGATATCCGCACTCAAGGAACGCTACCCATCTCTTGAAACGTCCGATAAAGAGCTCTTTATCTTCGTCGGTAAGCTGGTCGTAGCAGTAGTCATAAACTTCCGCAAGCGCTCTCAAGTGTGCACCCAGGTTACGGGCTGCCATTGAGTCTTTACGAGAAGATTCTTTCATATCCGCCGTACGCATCCACTGACACGCAATGGCGATAGTTTCTTTTGCATATTCCTTATCATCGGGGTTAAGGAAGTAGTAGTGAGCTCTGGATGCGAGGTAGTCTGTGCTACCGCCCATGTCACCCTCACCTTTTCTGGTCATGTTCTCCATGGTAAGAGTGTCGCCCTGCTTTTTAAGAGAAGCACTGAGGTTCTTATAACGCTCGGTCTTTGCTTTCTCTCTGATCTTCTCAGCATTGTCGGGATGCATCTGGATTCTGGGGTGACCTGCAGGGGGATTCCACTTAGGCAAGGGCCACCAACCTGTGGTGTCACCTGTGGGGTATGCATCAGGACCGCTGGGCTGGAAGGTGTGGTCATCGGTAATAACGAACTTGTCAATCTTGAAGCTACCGAAACGATACAGGAATCTTACATAGAAGTCTGAGTAGTCTTCGCCTTTGATACAGTTCCATACACCAACGGTTCTCCATGTCCAACCATCATCATCAATGTAGGTTGTACCTGAACCTGCACGGGTCATGGTAGCGTTACCACGGGCATAGAAGAAAGATGTACCCTTGGGGATACGGATCCAGATATTGAACTCACCTGTTCTGTTAATCTTAACGTCAAGACGAACGTCGTAATCTTCGTACTGGTCAATTGACTTGGGGAGAGTAGCTCTGTTGGAGCCTACTGTACAACCAAGGTATTTGCCGCCGCTGGCAGTGTCTCTCTGGCCAACGCCGAATTTGGAGCGGTCATAGTCTGTAAGGTCTTCTGCCTCGATTACGAGAGGACCTTCATCAGGCATTACGAAGAATGACTGACCTGCTGCCTGTGAAATATCTTCAATGGCGGGGTTTGTAACAACGTCAAATTCTTCTGCTGTTACTTCATCAGCCGCAAAAACTGTAGCAACACTGAATGAAGATGCGAGCATCATTACCGCGCAAAGAAGGGAAATTACTCTTTTCATGCTTTACCTCCTATCGTATTTTTTCCTTGCTTAAAGGCAGGCGGGATATCATATATCCTCTGCCTTATCCCGAGGCAACACCTTTCGGTATCCCTCGGAATCAGGAAGAAATGTGGTCGTTCCTCTTAAAAGGAACCGTTTAATCTTAAAATCTGGGACCTCGGATTATTCGTAAATAACGAGAAGTCTGTTAGAGTAGTTGTAGCTCTGGATAACAACTGTGGAGCCAAGGCCTATACCCTGGTTCTCGCCGATGATGTCGTCGAGATTTGCCTGCTCTACAACTGTTGTTCTGCCTTCTTTACGAACTCTATTGAGACGGAAGCCTGCTGCACGATATACATATTCGTATTCTGTGTTGTCAATGCCTCTGAACAAGATTTTAAGGATTTCACCGTCATAGTAGGTAACTGTACCCTTAGCGTATCTGTTGGTGCCGTACCAAGCGGAAACTGTGAATGAAGGATCCACTGCTGCGGCAACATCTTCAGGAGCGTCGAAAGCGTAGCCGGTGTAAACTCTCTCTTCAGATGCGTCATAGTAATAACGAACTGAGAGGATCTTGCCGTCGCCTTCGTAAACCTTGATAATATCACCAACATCGGGGAGTGTGGCGCCGGGTGCTACGAGGAGCATACCCTCGGTATCAATGTACTCATAGGTGTTGGCACCGGATTTAGCTACGATTCTGTAAGCCATATCGCCATTATCATCAATGATTGCTTCTGCTTCTGCAACAACTGCTGAATAGCTAGTGGAAGAAGATTTAACACGGTTAACTTCCAAACCCTTGAATACCATTACGTCAAGCACGGGACGGTCTGTGTAACCGTAACCTTCAAATGCTTTTCTTGCAGCATTCTTAAAGAGGTGTGAAGAACCTGTGTCTCTTACAAAGTAGCCGTCTTCGTCATCTCTCTCTTCCTCTGTGGGAACGGAGTAAACGAGTACGTTTGTAGGAACGATGTATCTACCCTGCATGTTTCTTGATCCATAATACAAGGGGTATTTGTATGTCACACCATCAGCCAATTTAGCTGTGGATTCGCCTTCACCGTCGAGATTCTCGTGCATGTAGAAGGGGGCTGTTGTGTTTGTGGTGTTAGCAAGATAAAGCTTTTTAACGTTGCCTGCTTCATCAAGAGTGTATCTGATGGGCTGACGTTTGATTCTCTTAACAATGCTACCCTTCATTACATAGCCTGCTACAGAAAGGAAGTCCTCAATCTTTGTAGCAGGAGCATCGTTAACAGAAACCTTTTCTGCGAGCTTGAGGGTGTACCACTGCTTATCTGAACCGAACACACGGATGTAGTTTGCTGCGCCATCCATACCATACTCGGTGTATATGTGGTCTGTGAGGTAACCATCGAGGAGTGTAGCAACTGATCTCTGGTCAATATCGGATACGAGTGCTTCCTTATTGAAGATAACCTTAATAGGTGAACCCATTACGAGGTTTTCAACATAGGGGTTGAGAGCAACCGCATTGGATGTCTCAAAGAGGTTGCCGTCTACCTTGAGATAGAGCTTACCATCGATCATCTTCTTACCCTCGAGCTTACCTGTGTAGGTATCGTGGGTAACAATGATCTCGATAATCTCGCCGTCAAGTGCTCTGGTAACAGAGATTACTCGGCCTGCTTTAAGAGCTGCAACCTTAAGGGGATCGCCTACGATGTTGTAGAGACGGCCCTGAGCATCGATATCCTGCTCACGAAGGTCGATTGCAATACCTTCTCTGTATTTAGCATAGATAACGTTGTTTACAATCTTGTCAATAACGTATGTCTCATATGCTGTAATGATGATGATTTCATACTTGCCGTCATTGTCATTGTCAATTACGGTAAGGTTACCATCCATGTGTGTCTCTGCAAAGGGATTGATTACATTATAATCGTAGTTTGCAAGGACCTTGCCGTTGTAGATGATACGGAGCTCATCATCGAGCTTCAAGTATTTGTACTTACCGTCATCGGTGTAGTACTCAAGACGATTCTTCTCGTTAATCTCGCCGATGTTGTAATCGTCAATTACAACGATATCTGTCTTACCTGCTTCGATATATACGAGTTCGTTTGTATCTACGTTGTAGTAAGCATCTACGTTCTGGCCGATGAGCGCTGCTGCATCAAGAGCTTTTTTGTTGTAGGTGTAAACTTCACCATCGATCTTGATCTCGCCTTCTTCAGTTACGCCTCTGCCTGAGATGTCAACTGTGGAGTTAGCATCTACAAGGCCGTTAACACGAACGATGTCTCTGTGGTACTCAAGATATGTGAGGTTTTTCACAACTTCGTGAGCCACGTCCTCAGAATACTCATAAGGACGACGATATGATACATTAAGAGCGAGCTTGAAGAGCTCTGCTGCTTTTTCGTATGTGATTTCTGCATTTATATTGGAGGGGGCGTTCTTGATAAGGCCAAGTTCCTGTGCCTGGATATAGTATCCATAGGGGAAACCGCCTTTTACTTCGGCATAATCTTTATAGCCAAGGAATGTAACAATTGCTTTAAGTGCCTGAGCGTAGGTTACATTGCTGTCGGGCATAAACATTGTGTCGGAAACTCCGCCCATAACACCCATGTTTGCTACCTCTGCTACTGCAGCGGTGAGCTCACCGGGAACATCTGTAAAACTAACAGCTGCTGCGCCCGCAAGACTGATGTCATAACGGGTAATTGCGCAGAACATCTTTGCAAATGCACCTCTGGTGAGGGGCATTGCGCCGTTGTCAGAAATAGCCATCATACCCAATGCTTTAACAAAGGCGATGTTACCGCTATCTGCAACAACTTCGTTAATTTCTACAACTTCTTCTGATGTTGCTACTGCTGTATCCTCAGCAAATACCGGGAAAGAGAACAGCATAGCAGCAACGAGGATCAAGCCAATAATTCTTCTAAACATCTGTATCCCCCTTACTGTACGTTCATAATGCTGTAGATGAGCTTAGCGGCTTCTGCACGTGTAAGCTTATCTGCAGGGCAGAAGTTGTCGCCGTCTCTGCCGCTTACGATGCCAGCGCCCTTAAGTGCTGATACCGCATCTTTAGCCCAGTCAGAAACTGTAGCTTCGTCAGCAAAGCTACCTGCAACATCCAATGCCTTACCATTGCTTGTAAGTACTTTGTAAATAATAACTGCTGCCTGCTCTCTGGTGATCTGGCCTGCGGGAGCAAATTCTGTCTCGCTTACGCCGGATACAAAACCATTGTGGAGTGCAGTTGCGATATAAGGTTTGGACCAGTCATCAGCAACGTCAAAGAAGTTGCAGGATGCAGCAGAATTAACGCCACCAAATGCAGATACGATAATCTTAACGAACTCTGCTCTGGTTACGTTGTCTGCAGGAGCAAACTTGCCGTCGCCCTTGCCGTTGATGATACCCTGCTCGCTGAGAGCGGAGATTGCATCAGCAGCCCAGTCAGCACCTTCAAGGTCTGTGAACACAGGAGTTGCAGGTGCAGGTGTGATAACGGGTGTAGCAGGTGTGATTACTTCTGTACCGGGTACATAAGTGGTGTCACCTGTGTCAATATTTACTTTACCGCCGCCGTTGCCACCGCCGCCGTTGCCGCCACCGTTGCCGCTCTTGAAGAGATTATTAAACTCTTTTGCAAGATCTGCAAGAGTGGTCTTTTTGGATGTGGCTACTTTGGAGTAGTAACTGTTGGGGTTTTTCACGCTGTAAAGCTTCTCAAATTTGAAGCCTGCTTCTTCATAAGCTTCTTCATATTTTTCAAAGAAACCTTCAATGTGGCCCTCGCCTCTTTCTACGTAATCAACGAGTACGCGGAAGTGTACGAGCTCAGCGATCTTCTCTTCGATGTCTTCTACTGTGGTGTATGTATCCTCAAAGAGGTCTGCTTTCAAAGCATCTTTACCTTCTTCGGAAATATAGAGTGTGTAATCTTCGATTTCCTCAGAACCGGCAATATTCATGATGCTATCTGTATAAAGGAAGTTGTCATCTTCATCAAAGATGAGGTCTTCGCAGTCGCCATTATATGCACCAATAAAAGCGATCTCAGAAAGAGCTGCGTAGAAAGCATCGATATCTTCTACTGTTTCTGCAGCAAATTCATCGCCTTCGAGATTTTCTCTGTATTTAACAAATGCGCCTGCAATAGCTGCTTTGTCGCCATCTGCATAAAGAGACAAGCGCGCCAAAGAGAATCTGCTGTAGATAACATCAAGGAGAGTCTCTTCACTTTCATCCTCTGCATCAGCATCTGCAAGGAGCTCTGCTTTTGAAGCTTCGTTTGCTTTTTCAATAAGAGCTTCCTTCACATCGTTAGGATAGAAGGTGTAAGACATAGATGTTTTCTCTTCGCCATTGTTTACAACAACTGTGAAATCGCCACCTTCGCCTGCAAAACTTGCATGGAAGCAGTAATTACCGTCGTGACCGCACTCATTTTCGTCTGCAGCCACCTGACCGGCAAAATACTGGATAGCGCCTGTTGTGGTAAAATCTTCCTCGGTATAACCGGGTTTAAACACGATAGCTGTAACATAGCTACCAGGAGTTGCTGTACCTGTAATTGCAACTACACACTCTGAAGAGTTGATAATAGTTGCTTCAGGAGCAGCGGCAGCAACACCAAATGCTGAAACGCAAAGGATGCAAACTGCTGTCATCAAACTTACTAATGTTCTTTTCAAGAAAGTTCCCCCATTTCTTTTTTATGGAATTTTTTCCATATATTATATAATGTTTGATTTATATGTAAAAGCCCCAAAATCGTATAAATTTCGACGCTATTCCATACTAATCTCACTATAATATTATCACCGACCCCCTATTGTAGTCAATATCCTTTTTTATATTACGTGTGTTTTTTATTGCAAAAACGGATAATTTTTGTATTTCCCCATATTTTCCAAGTCAGTATCGGTCTTTTCTGCCCTTTTTGGTGGTGATAACAATTACCTTGACAAATGTTTGTAAATTTAATAGAATAATTGTAACATTTATTGTTATCATGTCTTACGACAGGAGGATATTATAATGGATAATAAACCCAAGAAAGGTGCCTTCGGTTATAATTCTAAAGAAATCGAAGCATATCTTATAGACATCTCTGCCAGATACGAAGCCGATGTGAAGGCAAAAGACGCCAAGATTGAAGATCTCTCTGCAAAGGTAACAGAGCTCACCGAGAAGATTGCGGTGTATGAGGTGGAGCGTCTCAGCGTGGCTGATGCCTTGGTTAAGGCGCAGAAGGAAGCACAGGATATTTTAGATGCCGCCGTGGCAGAGGGCAATAGCGAGAAGGCTCGCATTGAGGCAGAGTGTGATGCACTCAAAGCCAAGGTGGCAGATGCCAAGACCACCCTTGCCAATATGAAGGCAGATGCCCTCAAGGTGATTGAGGAGTATAAAGAGTGTGTTGAGAAGTTTACCGATATTAACGGTGACGAAGGTGTTTGAAGGCCACGGCAAGATAAACCTTGCCCTGAACGTGGGGGAGAAACTTCCAAACGGGTATCATCAGGTGAAGATGATTCTTCAGGAGATTTCTCTATCCGACAAAATCTCCATAGATTTTGGCAAGTCCTCCGTGACACTGGCAAGCAACTGTTCGGCTATACCATCAGACGATAGGAATATCGCATACAGGGCGGCAAAGCTCTTTATGGATGAAACCGGTTGCGACGGAGTGGATATATATATAGAAAAGATTATTCCCTCGGAGGCGGGTCTTGCCGGAGGAAGTGCCGACGGTGCTGCAGTGCTAAAAGCAATGAACGAGCATTATGGCCACCCCTTATCTGCCGACAGACTTGCAGAGCTGGGTCTTAAGCTGGGTGCGGACGTGCCCTTCTGTATTATGGGCGGTTGTGCCCTTGGAGAGGGCGTGGGCGAAATCCTCACCCCTATCGACAGCAAGATCAAGGCAGACCTTCTCATTGTCAAGCCCGAGGTGGGCATATCCACACCCTTTGCCTATAATCGTCTTGACGAGGTGAGCTTTACCCCTGTGGATGTGGATGGGGTGGTATCCGCCCTTGAAGAGGGGGATATTGATAAACTCTGCTCCTCAATGGGCAATGTGTTTGAACAGGTGGCGAGGGAGGTGGCTCCCGAAGTGTTTGATATCAAGGCGGAGCTGATTCATTATGGTGCGAAAGGCGCTATGATGAGCGGCAGCGGTACGGCGGTGTTCGGTATATTCACCGATAAAGACGCGTTGGATAATGCCTACACCTTTTTCACAGACAGATACAAATACGTTTATAAAGCAAAGATGATATGATATATATTCCCGTTTCCTTAAAGGTTGCGGGAATTTTTTTGACTTGAAGGCATTTGTTTGGTATGTTATAATAAGGATAGGACGCGGTATGATCCGCAACATCCATTAACACAACTTTCCCTGCAAGTGAGGTGCGCACTATGATTCCCGAAAGACCTACAGAAGCAGATCTTCTTTATCTTATACAATCAGAAGGCTCTCAGGCAGAGGCCCTTTTTGAAAAGGCCGACCAGGTGCGAGAGCGCACCAAGGGCAATCTGGTGAATGTCCGTGCCATTATTGAATTTTCCAACAGATGCAGACGCAACTGCACCTATTGCGGATTGAATTGTATGAACACCGCCCTCACCAGATATGCCATGGAGCCCGAGGAGATTATAGCCACTTCTATTGAGGCCCACGAGGCAGGGTACAAGACGGTGGTGCTCCAATCAGGGGAAGACCCCTACTACACCACCGATATGCTGTGCTATATAATAAGTAGTATTAAAGAGCAGACGGGTATGGCAGTCACCTTGAGCAGTGGCGAGATGAGCGAGACCGACTATGCCATTATAAGGCAGAGCGGTTGTGACAGATATCTCTTGAAGCACGAAACGGCAGACTTTGATCTATATAGCCGACTCCACCCCGACCATAGCTTCACCGAAAGGGTGGATTGCCTCCGCACTCTCAAGCGTCTCGGATTTGAGACGGGTGGTGGCTTTATGGTGGGATTACCCGGGCAAAGGGTGGAGACAATCGTTGACGATTTACTCCTTATAGCCTCTATCCCCTGCGACATGGCAGGTATCGGCCCCTTTATCCCCCATCCCCAGACCGAACTTAAAAACGCCAACCCCGGCAACACCTTCTTGACCCGCAAGGCAGTCGCACTGGCAAGACTCCTTCTCCCCGATGCCAACCTGCCCGCCACCACATCCCTTGGTGTGAGAAGCAAATCCGAGAGGGACAAGATATTCTCAGGCGGTGCCAATGTAATTATGAAGAAGGTTACTCCTCCAAAATACAGAGCCCTCTATGAGATTTATCCCGTAAAACACGGCAAGATCAAATCCGTTGCCGAGGAAAGAGCCGAGGTTAACCGTCTCATCACCGCCTTGGGCAGAGATTACGATTAATACGAAAGGAGCATTCGTATGAATACCCTTCACAGTTCCGAAAGAGTGCATATAGTATTTACAGGCAAACGCAACAGCGGTAAGTCCTCACTCATAAACGCCCTCACGGGTCAGGAGGTGTCCATAGTGTCATCCGTGGCAGGCACCACCACCGACCCTGTATCAAAGGTAATGGAGATAACGGGCCTTGGCCCTTGTGTGGTGATTGACACCGCAGGCTTTGATGATGTGGGCGACCTTGGTGCTATGCGCGTGGACAAGACCATAGAGGCCCTGCGCAAGGCAGACGTTACTCTGCTCATATTCTCTGCAGAGGATGAGGATGTTGAAACCTATATGGATTTCGTATCCTCTGCCAAGCCCGCAAAAATTATATGTGTAATCAATAAATCCGACGTGGCAGATTGCACTTCCCTTGAAAGAAAAGTGAAGTCCGCCTTCAATGCCCCCACGGTATGCGTAAGCGCACTCACGGGGGACGGGATTGATAAGCTCATATCCGTCATAAAAGCAAACTCCCCCGAGAAGATTGGCGAATCCACCATAACGGGCAATCTGGTTACCAAGGGCGACACCGTGCTTCTCGTAATGCCTCAGGATGAGGCCGCACCCAAGGGTCGTCTTATTATGCCTCAGGTGCAGGTGATAAGGGAACTCCTTGATAAAGGCGCCAACCCGATCTGCGCCACATTGGAATCCCTGCCCTCTGCAATGGCCACATTAAAAGCACCACCGAAACTGGTGATAACCGACTCTCAGGTATTCCCCAAGGTGGCAGATGCGATTCCCTCCGACTGGGCCCTCACATCCTTTTCCGTTCTTCTCGGCGCATACAAGGGTGATATCAAATCCTTCACCGAAGGCGCAAGATCAATCGCCACTCTCAAAGCAGGAAGCAAAGTCCTTATCGCAGAGGCCTGCTCCCACACCACCACCGATGCAGATATCGCCAGAGTGAAAATCCCCACCCTGCTTAAGAAAAAGATTAACCCCGATATTGAGGTGACGGTGGTATCGGGCAACGACTTCCCCGAGGACGTCAGCGGATACGACCTTGTAATTCATTGCGGTGCGTGTATGTTCAATAAAGCTCATGTAATGGCAAGGGCGGAGATTTGCAGACGATCAGGCACCCCTATCACCAACTACGGCATAGCCATCGCCTACCTCACAGGTATACTGGACAGAGTGGTATTGCCCGATTGAATTTGATTATATGCAAATTAAAAACTCCCGAAGATTACTTCGGGAGTTTTCTTTTATGCTTTATATGTTTATTCTGATTTGAAGCCCCTGCCCACAATCTCACTGCTGGTAGTTATGATTACAAAAGCACGGGGGTCGATTGCCTTAATCTGTTTGCGGAGACGATATGCCTCGTGGTTTTTGCATACGGTGTGAAGCATATACCGCTTCTCTCCGGTGAACTCACCCACCGCCTCATGCATAGTAGCACCGTGGTGGAGACTTTCAAGTATATATTCCGACACCTTCTCACACTCCGTAGTGATAACCACAAAGTATTTGCAGGTGTTTAGACGCTCTATTACTCCGTCAACAAGGAACGCCTTTGCAAAAAGGCCCAGCAGAGAGAACAAACCGGTTTCTATACCGAATACGAAGAAAGCACTCACCGCAACCACACAATCAGTATAGAGAAGCGCTGTTCCCACATCCAATCGGGAGAACTTTTTCATTATAAGTGCCACTATGTCCGTTCCGCCCGAGGACGCTCCTACAAAAAAGAGCAATGCCGAGCCGATTGAGGAAAGAAGCATAGCGTATATAAGTTCCATAAAAGGTTCACCCGTTAAGGGCGCAGTGACGGGAATTATCTCTTCAAGCGCCCAGGTAAGAGCCGAGAAGAGCACAGTACAGTAAACAGTCTTCACGCCCGTTCCTTTGCCGAGGAAAATAAACCCCAATATAAGCAGACCAAAGTTTATAACCGCTATCCAGGTGGCAGGGGTGATAGACGTAATCTTACCAAGCACCGTACCGATACCGCTCACACCGCCCGTGGAAAAGCCGTTGGGAATTTTGAAGAAATATACCCCTATCGTAAGCAGGATAACTCCTGCGGTCATAACCAGAAATTCTTTTATCTTCTGAGCTTTTGTGTTCATGGCTGTCACCTTTTCACTCTCATCTTCTCTGCCTCGCCTGATATGATGCAATCAATGGCATAGGCCACACCGTCTTCGGATACGGGTTTGGTGACGTATTCCACCTCATCCAGAAGCACACTGTCACCGTTACCCATTCCTATACCGTATCGGGCAAACCTTATCATATCAAGGTCACGATGGGTATCTCCTATGGCTACTGTGTGGTCTTCATCTATACCGTATTGGTCTAGCAGAGCCTTCATACCCGTGGCCTTGGTGGAGCCGATGGGTACAAGGTCAAGACAGAACGACAGACGGAATACCTCGCACCATTTTGCCATATACCCGGCAACCTCTGCCTTTGGCTCACCCATTATGGTGATTTTGGAGAATCTGGCCAAGGGGTATCGCTCTTTGATATCCTCTGCACTTTTAAGGGCTATCCTTGGTGTGCGGGTAGGGTTTACAGACAATGTCAGGTTAGGAGTCAGAAAGTCCGCTTCAAGGCCATTGTCAAAACAGTATTTTGCAATATCGTATACCGCCTCATCGCTGAAGGTGGCCACATCCAGCCAACCACCCCTGGCAAATACCATTGTGCCATAGGCGGCGGAGATGCCGTCAAAGGGAAAATTACGGATAAGGGGCTGGGCGCCGTGATATCCTCGGGCGGTGTTGATAAACACCCTGTGGCCCATAGATTGCGCTCTCTCTATTGCCTCTGCCACAGCAGGAGACATCTGCCCGTTATGCAAGGTGGTACCGTCAATATCTAAAAAGAATGCGTACATATCTGTCACCTCTATAGTTACACCGGCTCCGCTATGGCGTATGCCGTATCAAACTCGGCGCCTTCCCGGTCTTTCTTAAGCTTGTCTGCCTCACCTGATATGATACATTCAATAGCGTATGCCACACCATCATTTGCAAGGGTATCGGTCACGTATTTCACCTTGGCTTTAAGCTCTTCCTGACCGTTGCCCATAGCAACACCGAAGCCCGCCCGTGCTATCATATCATAATCGTGCACCGTGTCACCTATTGCCACGGAGTTCTCAACGGGGATTCCGTAGTGAGCGCAGAGCATCTCCACTCCCGTCGCCTTGGTGTAACCCTCGGGCACACACTCAAAGAAGTGGGGAAAGAGGTACACCTTACTGCGCTTTGCAAAGAAATCTACCACCTCATCCTCGGGCACCCCGAAAACACCAATCTTATTCATCTCTGCTCTGTGGTATTTCGCTTTAATATCCTCGGCAGAGGTCATCGGGATTCTTGGGGTGCGGGACGGGTTTACAGACAGTATTTTATCCTCACCGAGAAAATCCATATCCAACCCTCTCTCAAAGGCGAAGGATGCCATCTCGTAGAGGGTGTCGTTATCAAAGGATTTGCGGTGGAACATTCCGCCCTCGGTCACAACCACCGTGCTGTATGATGCCACAAACCCGTCAAAGGGGAAGTTTCGCACCACGGGGGGAATGCCGTGATATGTACGGGCAGTGTTGATGAACACCTTGTGACCCATAGACTGCGCCTTTGCAACTGCGTCGGCTACCGCCTGGGACATCTGTCCGTTATTCAATATTGTGCCGTCAATATCCAAAAAGAAGGCATACATACCACTCATCTCCTTTGGCGTTATAAATTAAAACTGTGCGTATATAAAGGGACTGCCACCTGTATATGCAAGGCCGAGGCAGATACCGATTGCCACAACCAATGCGGCAATACCCGGCACCGTGTCAAGACTTGCCACAGGGTAGAATCCGTCAAATGCGGTTTTGTTGCGGATTGATTTTATATATGCGATAAGGGTTGATATCACAACGCCTGCAAGGCCGAAGATCACCCAGTCGCTTATATAGATAATGCCGTCCTGCCATGTGGCGATACCATAGAGTACATCCCATGCCATAGTAAAGGAATCTGCACGGAAGAATACCCAGCAGATACTCACGAACACGAAGGTGATAAATCCCGACAGGATGTTACCCGGGATTGTGCCCTCGTGCTTTTTATCGTGGCCCGTGAGCTTCATCCATACCTTATGCACACAAAGGGCAACTCCGTGAAGTGCACCCCATACCACAAAGGTCCAGGCTGCGCCGTGCCAGAGTCCGCCGATAAGCATGGTAAGGAAAAGGTTGATATATGTCCTTACCGCACCCTTTCTGTTACCGCCGAGTGAGATATAGAGATATTCCTGAAGCCACTCGGAAAGGCTGATGTGCCATCTCTTCCAGAAGTTGGTTATATTCTTTGAGATATAGGGCATATTGAAGTTGCGCTTGAGATCGTATCCCAGAAACCTTGCACAACCGATTGCCATATCGGAATATCCCGAGAAGTCACAGTAAATCTGTATGGAATATCCCACCACGGCACAAATGATCGAAAGGGCGTGGAAGTTATTGGGGGCAGCAAACACCGTGTTCACACACACAGCAATGTTATCCGCTATTACAATCTTTTTGAAAAGGCCGAACACGAATATCCATATACCCTCACCGCAGGATTTCCAGGTAATCTTCCTGTCCTCATCAAGCTGATACATAAAGTCCCTTGCCTTTGCAACGGGGCCTGACACCAGCTTGGGGAAGAAGGCAATATAGAGAGCTACCTTTACAAAGCTTTTCTCCACCTGAGTCTTGCCTCTCTCCACGTCAATGGTATAGCTCAGCGCCTGGAAGGTGTAGAAGGAGATTCCCAGGGGAAGCATAAGGGTTATGGTGCCGGGGTTTTTAATACCCATCAATGCCACGAAGGAATCCACAAAGAAGTTAAAGTATTTGAACACTCCAAGAAGGGCAAGGGGTACAATCACACCGATATACAAAAAGACCTTCTTGCCGGTTTTACCAAGGTAGTATGTGGCAAAATATGTGACTATAGTAAGGGCAAGGAGCAAAAGGGCGCATCTTACATCCGCCCATCCGCAGAATATATAGCTGAATATAAGGAGCATTATATTCCTTGCGGAGATGATCTTCTCTTTACTTGCTTTGAAATTGAGGTTTGTGATGAGCATTGAGCATGCTACCACAGCAAAAAAGAATATGAAAAGCACACTGTTAAATGCCATTTGTCTCACCCTCCATTTCATTGAGTTTCTTATAGAGGCGGTCTGCTATGATGGCGTGACCACGTTCGTTTAAGTGTCCTTCACCGGGTCTGGTGTTGCGGAAGCCATAGGAAAGAGTCTTGTTCTCTTTATAATCCGCCATGAAATCAGGTGCTACGTCCACAACCTCTACACCATACTTCTCGCAGATGGCGAAGAAGCGGGAAAGGTATTGCTCATCTTCTTCACGGATAAGCTCCCCGTCTTTACCGATATCAAATCTGTCGTGGGTGAGGATGATGAGCTTTGAGCCGTTCTTCTCGCAGATAGAGGTCAGCTTCTCAAAGACCTTCTCCATTCCCTTTACATATCCGTCAAAATCATCCTCGGGAGCAGGAGCAGAACCTCCCCCACCTCTTTTTTTAGGGATCTCATTGATTTTCTTATACAAAAGACGGGCATAGGGGATTCTTTGCATAGTTTTATACAGAAGACCTCTCTCGGCGAGGTCAGAGTGATACCCTTCTGCAAGCATCTTGTCCAAAGAGGCATTATCATACTTTGTATTACTTGTCTCAATTATCATATACTTGGCAGTAGGATACTTATCTGCAATATTCTGAAAATTACTTGTGGATATTTCAAAGAAGTGTCCCGATACACCGATATTTATACACTTAAGATCGTTGGAAGCGTTTTCATCCGTATGGAGCTTTTCATTGAGCAGGTATGTGGCATTTGCCTTATGGCCCACCTGAAGAGCCTCCATATGGGAACTTCCTATAACCACCAGATCAGGATCTTTATCATCTGCAAAATATGAGCTGTTGTATCCCGCCTCATTGATACGGCCAAAGCCGATACCCTCTAACATAAAAGTCCACATCTGTCCTGCCTGGAACCTTTCATTGGTAATTTTATCAGGCTGAGGCTGAGCCAGGGGTGGATTATAGTAAACAAGTGAAAAAAGTGACAATATCACAAGTCCTATGAGTCCGCCTGCTATTGCCTTGCCCAAAAACTGCAAAACCTTCTTCATAGCGCATCTCCTTTTTGTATATTAAGAAAAATTCATACTGTTTCTTATACATAGAATCATACCATACACATTATATAAATACAATATATATTTCTTTTTGGTGTTTATTTTGAAATTCACCTTGACAGATTGGGCCACAAGTGATAGAATAAGGGCAAATTTGAATTTTATTTGAAATTTAGAAGGTATCTGGTATGAATATGGCTCTTTTATCAAGCGTATTTTTCTTTAGCATCAGCGTAGTCTTTTATTTTGGCTATGCTTATTTTGCTATGAAAAGTTACCTGTGAGATTGCGGAGCAAGTTTTTATCACTTAGATTCACCATATAAAGGCAAAACCTCACTGGTAACTCATTTACAAGTGAGGTTTTATTTTTTCAGGAAGGATGTATGAGATGTCCGATAAATTAGAGAAGGCAAGGAAGATTATCAACGAAGTTGATTCAAAGATGGCTGCGCTTTTTGTAGAGAGAATGCGGGCAGCGGAGCTGGTGTTTGAGCATAAAGCCGAGTATGGCCTTCCCATTCTTGACAAAGAGAGGGAGAAGGCGGTAATTGAGGCGAACTCCGCACTTATTGAGGACGATGTGCTCAAAGGCTATTACATTGACTATATCAAGAATCTTATGTCCATATCCAGATCATACCAATACCGTATGCAATCCGGACTCAAGGTGGCATACAGCGGAGTTGAGGGTGCATTTGCCCATATTGCCGCAGGCAGAATCTTCCCAAAGAGCGACAGGGTGTCCTGCCGGGATTTCAAATCCGCCTATGATGCGGTGGTAGATGGCACCTGCGACGTGGCGGTGCTTCCCATAGAGAACAGCTACGCAGGTGAAGTGGGACAGACAATAGACCTCATCTTTTCGGGCAATCTTTACATAAACGGCATCTACGAGCTGGAGATCCATCAGAATCTTCTCGGTCTTCCCGATGCCACGATAGAGGATATTAAGAAGGTGACCAGTCACCCTCAGGCCCTTTCCCAGTGCCACGATTATATCGCCCTTCGTATGCTGGACACCGAGGAGGCCTCCAACACCGCAGTGGCAGCAAGGGCGGTGGCAGAGTCGGGGGACAAGTCCCTGGGCGCTATTGCCAGCGCAGAAACGGCGGAGATTTACGGACTTAAGGTGATTGAGGCAAATATCAACAAAAGCGGAGAGAACACCACCCGTTTTGCGGTGCTCTCCAAGGTGGGCGCCACATCCCCATCCCTTTCCAACTCGGTTATGATGTTCACGGTTAAGAACGAGGCGGGCTCTCTTGCAGGAGCCATAAGTATTATCGGTAAATACGGATATAATATGACGGCCCTTCGCAGCCGTCCTCTTAAGAAACATTCCTGGCAGTATTATTTCTATATTGAGATTGACGGCACCACCGACACAGAGAACGGACGACAGATGATTGCCGAGCTGAGCTCTGTGTGCGATAAACTCAAAGTGGCAGGCACCTTTGCCCCCCATAGTGAGATATAGGAGACAGAAATGAACATACACATTGACTTAAAGGAAAACGGCTACGATATCATAGTAGAAAGAGGCATACTCAAAAGAGCAGGTGAGCACCTGAATCTTAAAAGACGAGTGCTTATTGTCACCGACTCGGGTGTGCCGAAATCCTACGCCGAGACACTTGCCAACCAATGCGCTCACCCCGTTATATATACCATAGAGCAAGGCGAAGGCTCAAAATCCATTGAGATGTTTTCCGCTTTGCTTAAAAAGATGCTGGAGGAAGACTTCTCCCGTGCTGACTGCGTTGTGGCGATTGGCGGTGGTGTGGTAGGTGACCTTGCAGGGTTTGTCGCATCATCGTATATGAGGGGTGTGGATTTTTATAATATCCCCACCACCTTGCTTTCCCAGATAGATTCCTCTATCGGTGGCAAGACGGCGGTGAACTTTGAGGGGGTTAAAAACATCGTGGGTGCTTTCTATCAGCCGAAGATGGTGCTGATTGATCCCGAGCTTCTCTCCACCTTGCCCGACAGACAGATCTCCAATGGTCTTGCCGAAGCAATCAAGATGGCACTCACCTCCGACAGTGAGCTTTTCAATATATTTGAGAGCGGGGATATAGAAAGCAGTATTGACGATATCATCATCCGCTCCCTTAACATCAAAAAACACGTGGTGGAGCAGGACGAAAAAGAAAAAGGACTCAGAAAGATTCTCAACTTCGGCCACACCATAGGACACGGTATTGAAAGCAGTGTGGATATGACAGACCTTTTCCACGGCGAATGCGTGGCATTGGGACTTATCCCCATGTGTGATGAGTCTATCCGTGGCAGAGTAGTCGAGGTGCTTAAAAAATGCAGCCTTTTCAACCTCCCCACCTTTGACTGGGATAAAATCGCCTCAGCCACATTCCACGACAAGAAGGCAGACGGTGACGAGGTGACCGTGACGATAGTGAAGGAAATCGGCTCATTTGAGCTTAAAACGATGAAATGCAAAGAAGTGACCGATATGGCAAAAATGTGTCTGGAGGGATACAGAATATGAAAAACACATTCGGATTGAGCGTGGCAGTCACATTGTTCGGCGAAAGCCACGGCGAATACATAGGCGCGGTTATTGACGGACTCGCCCCCGGTATTGATATTGACGAAGAAAGCATACGTAATATGCTCACATTAAGACGTCCCGACGGCAGGATCTCCACCCCGAGAAAAGAGAAGGACGAATTTAAGATAGTAAGCGGTGTTGTGCAGGGTAAATCCACAGGCACACCCATCACCATCCTTATCCCCAACGAAGATACCAAAAGCGGTGATTATGACAGTATGCGCACCGTGGCAAGACCTTCCCATGCCGACTATACGGCAGAGTGTAAGTATCACGGGTTTCAGGATTCCAGAGGCGGTGGTCATTTCAGTGGCAGGATAACTGCGGCACTGGTGGCGGCAGGTGCAATCTGCAAATCCGCATTAGAGAGTAAGGGTATATATATCGGCACCCACGTAAAGAAGTGTGCAGGTGTATCGGACCGTGGGTTTGAAAATCTTGCAGAGGATATCAAGTATCTTAATGGCAAGACCTTTGCTGTGTTGGACGATACCTGTGCAGAGGATATGATTAAATCAATCACCAATGCAGCAGACGAGGGTGACAGTGTGGGTGGAATCCTTGAGACCGCTATCTGCGGTATGCCCGAGGGTGTTGGTGAGCCCTGGTTTGACACTATGGAGAGTCTGCTCTCTCACATGATGTTCTCTATCCCTGCCGTTAAGGGTATTGAGTTCGGCGCAGGGTTTGACCTGGCGGATATGAAGGGTTCTTGTGCCAACGATGAAATGTCAATCAAAGACGGCAAAGTGGTAACCTCTACCAACAACAGTGGCGGTATCTGCGGTGGCATCACCAATGGTATGCCCGTTGTGTTCAGGACGGTTATTAAACCCACCCCCACCATATTCAAAGCACAAAACACCATAGACTTTAAGTCTATGACAGATACGGTGCTTGAAGCAAAGGGCAGACACGACCCTGCCATTGTCCACAGAGCCAGAGTGGTGCAGGATGCGGCAACGGCAATCGTGCTTTGCGATGCTCTCGCCCTTCGATACGGCACAGACTGGCTGAGGGCAGAGTAATCCCCGCCTCTTTGGATTAAGGGTCTCGTTTGAAGGAATGATAGTATGAAAAGATATGGTTGTATAGGCAAGAAGCTTTCCCACAGTTTTTCCCTGGGTATCCATGAGCGACTTGCAGATTATAAATATGAACTCATTGAACTTGCCGAGGAGGAGGTATTCCCCTTCTTTGAGGCACGTGAGTTTGGTGCGGTGAATGTGACTATGCCCTATAAGGAGACGGTCATCCCCTGCCTTGATCATATAAGCGATATTGCATCAAGGATAGGCGCGGTAAATACCGTTGTCAATAAAGACGGCATACTCTACGGTTACAACACCGACTATTACGGTATGAAAGCCCTTATCGAAAGGATAGGCATTGACTTAAAGGGCAAGAAGGTGCTCATCCTGGGCACAGGCGGTACCTCCAAGACGGCAAAAGCCGTGGCAGAGGATATGGGCGCAGGTGAGATTCTCATCGTGAGCAGAAGTGAGCGGGATAACTGCATCACCTATGCAGATGCCACCCATACCCATACCGACGCACAGATAATTATTAACACCACCCCATCAGGCATGTATCCCGATTGCGATTCCGTGCCTGTTGATATTTCCCTGTTCCCTGACCTTCAGGGTGTGGTGGATGCGGTGTATAATCCCCTTCGCACCAATCTGGTGTCGGCTGCCCTTGACCGCGGTATAAAAGCCGAGGGCGGTCTGTATATGCTGGTGATTCAGGCGGTGGTGGCAGTGGAGAAGTTTTTGGATACCAAGATACCCCGATCCAAAGCCGATGAGGTGTACGCCTATGTACTTTCCGCAAAGGAGAATATAGTATTAACAGGTATGCCCGGCAGCGGTAAAAGCACCGTTGGCAGACACATCGTCATTGACGGCTTTGAATTCATAGACACCGATGCCGAGGTAGAGAAGCGTTGCGGTTGCACTATTAAAGAGCTTATATCCGCCAGGGGTGAGGAGTATTTCCGTGACCTTGAGTCCGAGGTGATAAAGGACGCATCCTCTAAATGCTCACGGATAATCTCCACAGGCGGCGGAGCAGTGCTTCGGAAAGAGAACGTGACAGCACTCAAACGCAACGGCAGATTGTATTTTATAGATGCAGATCCTGCCCGCCTCTCTGCCACAGAATCAAGACCACTATCCGACACGGCAGAGAAGCTCAAAAACCTCTATAACGAAAGATATCCCATCTATACATCCACAGCGGATGTGACCGTTCCCGATATGGCAACGGCAAAGGATGAGGCAGAATATATAATCACAAAACGTCAGGAGCTGATATAATGAAAATCCTTGTTATAAACGGACCCAACCTCAATATGCTGGGCATACGCGAGCCGGAGCATTACGGCAAAGAGACCTATGCAGACCTCTGTGATAAGATTACTTCCTATTGTGAGGATAACGGTATAGACGTCACCATATATCAGTCCAACCACGAGGGCGACCTTGTGGATGAGATACAGAAGGCCTACGGCAAGGCAGACGGTATTGTAATCAATCCTGCCGCCTACACCCACACAAGCATAGCGATTATGGACGCACTCAAATCCGTAAGCATCCCTGCGGTGGAGGTGCATATTTCAAAGCTGGATGAGAGAGAGGATTTCAGGCAGTTCAGCTATACCCGCCTTGCCTGTGAAAAGGTGATTACAGGCCACGGAACCGACGGATATATAGAAGCAATCAAATACCTTACGGAAGGCAGATAAAATGAACGCGATATTACAGCCATTTATGTTAAAAGGCGCAATCGATGCACCCCCTTCAAAGAGTATGGCCCACAGATATCTTGTGGGAAGCGCTCTGTCGGGGTCAGAATGCCTTATATCAGGGGTTGATTTCAGCGAGGACATCTCCGCCAGTATAGATTGTTTGAAGGCGCTGGGGGCGGAAATTGACTGTCAGGGCGATGTTGTGACCATAAACCCTGATAGGTTTATGAAAGCATCCAATCCCACCCTTAATTGCAGAGAGAGCGGAAGCACCCTGCGGTTTTTCATACCCCTTGCCCTTTGTATGGGCACACCCGTCACATTGACGGGCAGTAAACGTCTTTTTGAAAGACCTCTTGATATTTATGAAGACCTGTGCAGGGAGCAGGGCTTTACCTTTGAAAAAGGTGAAGATTCCCTCACCCTCTGCGGTAATCTTAAAAAAGGCACATATAAAATCCGTGGTGATATAAGCAGTCAGTTCATAACGGGGCTTATATTTGCCCTTGTATATCTGGGCGGTGATTCTGCAATAGAGATTATCCCCCCCTTTGAGAGCAGACCTTATGTGGATCTCACCCTGTCTGCATTGGCTTTCTTTGGTGCGAAGGCAGAGTTTTCCTCGCCTTATACCATCACCATAGGCAAATCCGATCTCCATTCATATTCGGGCAGGATTGAGGGAGACTATTCCAACGGCGCATTTTTAGATGCCTTCAATCATATCGGCTCCGAGGTGAAGGTGGGTAACCTCTATCCCACCAGCTTGCAGGGGGATAAGGTGTATAAAGAGTATTTTGATAAAATCTCCAACGGCACACCCACTCTGGATATATCCGATTGTCCCGATTTGGGGCCCGTGCTTATTGCCCTTGCTTCTCTCAAAAACGGTGCCACCTTTACCGGTACCGACCGCCTCAAGGCCAAGGAAAGCGACAGGGGCAGAGCAATGGCAGAGGAGCTTGGCAAACTCGGTGTAGCCCTCACCTTTGGCGATAATATGATAACCGTGCCCAAGGCAGACCTTGAATACAAAGGCATAGTGCTGGACAGTCATAACGACCACCGGATAGTAATGGCACTCACCCTTGTGCTTTCCACCATCGGCGGAGAGATTGCGGGGGTTGAGGCAGTAAGGAAGAGTTATCCCGGGTTTTTTGACGATATATGTTCCCTGGGAGCAAAGGTGAATTTCAAATGATAGTAGATATAAGCAAAAATATACTCATAGTGGGCCTCGGCCTTCTCGGCGGTAGCTATGCAAGAGCGCTCAAGAGGTTCGGCTTTCATATAAGCGCAATCACTCTGGAGCAAAGCTCTGTTGACTACGCCATAGGCGAGGGCATTATAGACGAAGGCACCACCGAAATTGATGCAAAGCTTATCGGTGAGGCGGATCTGGTGATATTCGCCCTTTATCCCCATGTGTTTGTGGAGTGGATAGAAGAAAATCAGCATCTTTTCAAAAAGGGTGCAATCATCACCGACGTAACGGGTGTAAAAAGAAGCATAGTGTATAAGATACAGGATTCGCTCCGTGATGATGTGGAGTTTGTGCCTGCACACCCCATGGCGGGCCGTGAGGTGTCGGGAGTGGAGAACAGCACCGACAAGATGTTTGCAGGGGCCAACTATATCGTGACCCCCACGGATAAAAACACCCCCGAGGCAATCACCACCTGCCTTGAGCTTGGCAGACTGCTCGGCTTTGCCAATGTGACCACCCTGTCCCCCGAGGAGCATGACGAGATGATAGGGTTCCTGTCCCAGCTTACCCATTGTATAGCCATCACGTTGATGACCTGCAACGATAAAGAGGATATGGAAAAATTCACGGGAGACTCCTTCAGGGATCTCACCCGTATCGCCAGGATAAACGACCTTATGTGGAGCGAGCTTTTCGTGGCGAATAAGGACGCACTGTTGGAGCAGATGGATATGTTTATGGATAAATTCAAAGAACTCAAATCCATGCTGGAAGCAGAAGATATAGAGGGAATACGCTCAATGATGCGCCATTCCACCGCCCGCAGAGCGCTTTTTGATAAGAAATAATTTTTAAGGAGGAAAACTAAGATGAATATGAATTTCAAACGCAAATTACCAATCCCTATGGAAGTCAAAGAACAGTTCCCCCTCCCTTTCGAGCTCGAACAGTTAAAAGTAAAGAGAGATACCGAGATAAAAGCAATCTTTGAGGGCAAAGATGACAGACTCGCCCTCATAATCGGCCCCTGCTCTGCCGACCATGATGACAGCGTGATAGACTACATCAGCCGACTCCGTGACGTGCAGGAGAAAGTGGCGGATAAGATACTCATCATCCCCCGCATATACACCAACAAACCCCGCACCACAGGCGACGGCTATAAGGGTATGCTCCACCAGCCCGATCCCAACAAGGAATCCGATATGCTGGGCGGTCTTGTGGCTATAAGAAAGCTCCATCTCCGTGCTATTGCCGAGACGGGCTTCACCTGTGCCGACGAGATGCTCTACCCCGAAAATCACAGATACCTTTCCGACCTGCTCTCCTACGTGGCAGTAGGCGCAAGATCTGTGGAGAATCAGAAGCATCGCCTCACCGCCAGCGGACTTGATGTTCCCGTTGGTATGAAAAACCCCACCTCAGGCGACATCTCCGTAATGATGAATTCCATCACCGCAGGCCAGCACTCCCATACCTTTATATACAGAGGCTGGGAGGTAGAGAGCCGGGGTAACCCCCTCACCCACGCCATCCTGCGCGGTTATGTGAATAAACACGGTCAGTCCCTGCCCAACTACCATTATGAAGACCTCATCCACCTTGCCGAGACCTATGAGAAATCAGGCCTTGCAAACCCCGCGGTTATCATTGATACCAACCACGCCAACTCAGGCAAGAAATGGGACCAGCAGCCCCGAATAGCCAAGGAAGTGCTCCATAGCTGCCGCCATAGCGCAGATATAAAGAAAATGGTCAAGGGCCTTATGATAGAAAGCTATATTGAAGACGGCGCCCAGAAGTGCGAAGAAGGCATCTACGGCAAATCCATCACCGACCCCTGCCTCGGCTGGGAAAAGACAGAACGCCTTATCTTAGACCTCGCCGACGTGCTTTGATTAGGATTGAATGAATAACATAAAACCCCCGTTGACATAAAGTCAACGGGGGTTATTCTTTGTCTGAACGCCGAGGCGTAAAATTTATTTAATATTAGCTGTGAAAGGTTTGCTTATGGGAGACACGCCGTCTTTCCAGGCAAATACTTTTACGCTATCGCCGTCTGCGACTTTCTCAAAAGTGATGGTGTCATCTGAGATTACCTTTGAATACAAATCCACAAGTGCGCCCTCTGCATCATATACACCAAGGTATATTGTGCCGTTTTCGGTAAGGTTTGCACACTCTACATTAACATCTCCGTCCACAATGGAGTGGATATATACTGTGGGGGTGGATTCAGAATCAATAAGGCAAATCTGTCTGTCACTCTCTGCGCTGTTGCCAAAGGAGTTGAATGCGCTCACCCATATCTCTGCTACAGATGCGTTCTCTATCACGGGTACATTTGCCGTGTAGACGTCACCATCTTTCACCATATCAACGCAGAGCTGATATGCCTCGCCTGATGCCATTTTTACAAGTGTATTAAGATACACACTGGTGATGGATTCACCGTCAATGGTGGCGGTGACGGCCTCGGATTGATCTGCCGTCTTTCCGAGGACTTTCACATCATCAATGGTGGGTGCATCATCATACACTACTACACTATAATCCTGAGTGATGTCGTTGCCGAAGGTGTCTCTTGCATAAATGGTGAAGATGTATTCTCCGCTTCTGTCAAGGGTGGTGGCATATTTGAGAAGGCCTGTAGTGTGATCGTAATGGCTTTCAAGGTTATCCATATTCACAACAGTCTCACCATCAAGGTCAAGGCGGAGACAATCAATACCGCTCATATCACTCACGTAGGCAGACACTACCGGGTTCTTACCCGTATGATCCTGACTGAACAAGGTGATGGCAGGCTCGCGGTTGTCTGCGCCAAGGATGTACTGACCTGATCTGGTTATATCCAGAGTCATCTTCTTCTCAGCGGGGTCAAGGGCACCGCCCATATTCACATACACCTTCTTGCTATCATCCCAGTAAAGCACAGAAATCATATCTGCATCTGTGATGCCTGCTTTTACAAGATCTTCTTCTGTGTATTCAATCTCAAGGAGCAAGGGATCATCAGAGAAGTCGCCCACAAGATTGCCGTCATCATCAACCATGCTTACTACATAAGGATTGCCGATAGTGGTGGCAATAGATGATGTGGAATACTCTGCCCCTTCATCGCCGATTGCAAGGGCATAGGAGATGCCCAAATCCTCTGCCACGGACGACATATACAGCTTGTATTTTTTGCCTGTTTTCTTAATGCTTTTTGCGATGGCTTTTCCGTTGGCAACGATGGTTTTGCCCGTTTCATCCACCCAGGACTCAACCTTCTCAAGCACTTTGTTTATAAGCTCTTTGATTTTGGCTTTTGCGGCATCCACAATCTTTTTGGGAGTGAGGACCTTCTCCTTTACAAGATCATCAATCTCGTTGTATGTCTGCATATATACAACGCCGTTTTCAATGATACCGCTATCCTTTTCATAACTGTAGTTATAATATCCTTCCAATCCAAATTCCACACCAAGCTCTACCCCCACATCAAAGCTGGCAGACAAATCAATCTTGCTTCCTGTGGAAACGCTCTTGGTGGTGGTGTATTTGCCGGGGAAGGGGGTTTTTATCATAGTTGAGGCGGCAGACTTCAGCTCGGGCAAGGTGAAGAACGCCTTGTTGCCATGGCCGAAATATCTAAGTGCATCATTGTCATTGGCTATCATAATCGCGCCGTTGCCGTCAAATGTAAAATTACGCACTTCCTTGGATGTTTGAGTGCCAAAGGGTATGCCCATTTTGTCTGTACTGGTCAGGGACAGAGAGTAGCTCTCTATATCCCCGTCGCTGCTTTCCTTAGCGTTTACCGATATATTCTGGCTGTTCAGCCTGCGGAATAATGTAATCGGCACTTCGGCTTCGTTCCAGCCGACGCTGATATCAAATATTCTTGACTCACCTTCGTACTGGTACGAAGTGGTATAGAGATGGGATTTGTCCTTGTATTTTTGGGTGGTGTTTGTCCAGGCGGTTTTTCCGCTTGCACCGTGCAAGGCAAGCTTTGTATCAAATCCGCCTGCCACCTCTATCAAACCTACGTTTTCTCCGGCTTCAAGACTTACCGAATACCCTCTCTCAAAATAATTCACGGGGGCATCTATTTGCTCTGCCACGTATTCTGCCAGGAGGTTAGACAGGTTGTTCTGTACTGCGGACACAATCAGGAACTTGGCAAGACCTGTGATATCCTCTTTATCTTTGAGGCTGAAGTCGTCATTTTCGTAGCCTATGGTAACAATATTGCCAAGAGCCGCTTCACCCGATGTATCTGCCGCAGAAACCGTAATACCGGGGATGTCGTTTTTAGACACCTCTGCAAACAGACCCACCTTGCCATAAACCGCAAGCTCGGAGTTCACACTTGAGGAGGTTGTGAACTTGTTCTTGCCGTTTACGTGCTCCTGAGAAAATGCAAAGCCGATAGCTTTGGAGCCTTTAACGCCTACCGAACCCAGCTTCGCCTCAGCACCGAAGCCCGCAACCTCGGCACCCACGCCAAGGCCCAGGCCTACACTTACTCCGCCTGAGCAGATTGCTTCAAAGCCGGATTCAAAGTGCAACGGCTCTACGGTAACTTTCACTATACCTTCAAAATCCAGTATATATTCACCCCTGAATTTGAATCTATACTCTCCGCTTTTGGTGCAGAAGAATGAGACGGTTATATATCCGTGTTCGTCTGTGCGGTCTTCCCACGCGGTATTAGTCCCTTCCATAGACCATGTGACGGGACAGTTTCTTGCAATATCTGTACCGTCTGCGGTATAAACAAGGAATCTTCCGCAGGCAGTACCCTGCTCGTTAATTGTAACTTCATTGATCTTTTGAGGAGTGTAGCCGGGAGTGATTTCACCGTCAATATTTACATTTGTATTGGGCTCGGGGAATATGAGCTCCTTGTAATTGTAATGGATTTTAGTGGGGGACTCGAAGGGGTTTCTGCCCGATACATGAATGTTATTCCATGCAGTTTCGGTGCCTGCATAATATACATCCGTCACGTTGTCACAAAGTCCAAAGCCTTCCCAACCGATATATTCAACACTCCTGGGGAATATAATCTGCTTCAAGCCCGTGCACGCATTGAAGCCATAGTCCTCAATGGTGGTAACGCCCTCCTGCAATATGAGGGATTCAAGGGCTCTGCAATGCTTGAAGGCACTCTCCCTGATTGTATGGATGTTTCCGGGGATGATGAGCTCTTTCAACCCTTCACAGCCTTCAAAAGCGCTTTTGCCTATCTCTTTTAAGTGGATTCCAAAAATCACAATCTCAAGACTGTCGCAATCGCTGAAGGTGTACTCATTGATTACGGGCTGTCTTGCCTGCCAGTCTAAGAGTTTCAGGTTGTCGCAATTATAAAATGCACTTTCTCCAACCTGTACGACGGTCTCGGGGATGGTAACCATTCCCAATCCGCTGTTTGCAAAGGCATATTCGCCGATATGGGTCAATCCTGAGGGGAACTCAAGGTCTGCCAACGCAGTACAATTATTAAAAGTCCCGTCACCGATATATACAAGGGTATCGGGGAGAGTGATTTCCCTGAGGTTTGTGCAATCACGGAATACCCTTTCCATCTTGTTTATCTTGGCATCTAACGTTACAGTTTCAAGACTGCTGCAAAGGGCAAAGGCGTCACTGCCAAGATTCGTAACACTACTTGGAATAGTAACCTTTGTCATACCCTTACAAGCGGAGAACGCGCTCTCGCCAATGCTTGTAACACTACTCGGGATAGTCAGCTGTGTGATGCCGGTACACCATATAAACGCCTCTTTGCCAATGGCAGTAACACCCTCTGCAATAGTGAGTTGGGCACTTGTGCAATTCATAAATGCTCTTTCACCGATAGTAACTACACTGGAGGGGATGGATATGGAAGTGATACTTCCGCAATCTTCAAACGCTCTGTCTCCAATGGTTTTAACACCTTTTGAGATGGTTAAGGTTGTGAGGTCTTTACATTCACCAAAAGCAAATGCACCAATACCGGATACAGTTCCCGGGATTGATACGGATTTTAAGTTGATGCAATAACTGAACGAATTGCTTCCGATACCTGTAACACCGCTTGAGATAGCCACTTTCTCCAAAGCTTCGCATCC
>JAZOWA010000006.1:0-2105 GCA_045659025.1 Clostridia bacterium | reverse complement strand
CGTTGTAAACCCTGCGGCCAATACCGCAGAGGGTACACCTATCTATGGCATGCCCGTTCTCAATGCGGGAGATGCAAAGACCGTTATCGTATGTAACTTTGACGATAAACCCGGCTATGCAGGTGTTCCCAACCCCTTGTATGAAGCGCCCAACACCATTATGATGCTCGGTGATGCCAAGGAGACAGTATCTCAGCTTATGAGTAGCTTCTGATTACAATAAAAGAATAAATATCCAAAATGCACAAGTCATAATATATGGCTTGTGCATTTTTGTGTCTGCATATATTAAAGGTCGTCAGGGCAAAATATCAAAAATTGTCTTGGAGGTGTACCTTGGATAAAAAATCTACTAAAACTTTGATTGGCTTTACAAGCGGTTTTTCTTTCGGAATAGGTGCTATGAAATTACTTTCAATTTATCTGGCAGATTGCTTTGCGGATATGGCATTGAGAAGAGGAGGGGCAAGAAGGTTTCCATCCCGAGGAATTATTTCGGGAGTCAGGATTGATGAGGGGGTGAGAGCCCGTCTGGCGGCTTCAGCAGATACTTTGAGAAAAAGTTGCGAGAAGGAAGTGAAAATAATTTCTCACGACGGTGAGATTCTCACGGGACATATCAAAGAGTGCGAAAACGCCCGCAGAATCATAATAGCAATGCACGGTTGGCGTTCTGACTGGGCGACGGATTTTGGCGTTATATCGGAATTTTGGCAGCGCCAGGGGTGTGAGGTTTTGTATGTAGAGCAGAGAGGGCATAGTGATAGTGGTGGTAAGTATATGGGGTTTGGTATGACGGAACGTTATGATTGTGCCGATTGGGTGAGGTATGTCAATACTCGCACAGGCGGAACTCTGCCCATATATCTTGCAGGTCTTTCTATGGGTGCCACTACAGTAATGATGGCATCAGATCTGGCTTTGGCAGAGAACGTTCGTGGCATAATTGCAGATAGCGGATTCACATCCCCCTGCGAGATATGGAAGCATGTGGCAGAGAATAATCTCCACTTGCCCTATGGTCTTCTCGGTAGAGGGGCGGATAGAGGGTGTATGCGACGGATCAATATGCATTCTGACGCTGTTTCTACCATCACTTCTCTTTCTTCCACCGGAATACCCTTGCTTATTATCCACGGCAGTGAGGACCATTTTGTGCCTGTTAAGATGGCGTATGATAATTACAGATCCTGTGCATCACCTAAGCATCTTCTTATAGTGCCCGGTGCCGATCATTGTATGAGTTACTTCGCCGAGCAGGACCGCTACGAAAAGGTTGTTATAGATTTTTGGAATAATTATGACTAAAAATATTTATATGTGTATTGACAAAGATGGACGGTATGGGTTATAATAAATCTGCCGATGCTGATACATCTTGTGTTTTGACTTATATATTGCAGGCGATTTTTTTAGCGGTTTTATGTAATGAGCATTACACAAGCACTTCTTTTTGCTTTTCTTTGTACGACTAATACCTGTGTAAGCAATTTGCCGCAGGGAAAGGACGGAAAAGAAGTTGATGGACAGTAATATTATGTCCGACAAAAAGCAAACGATTGTTGCTGCTACTTGGAAATATTTGTTGGCGACAGGGCTGAGTAAGGCCTCAATAGGAGATTTATGCAGGGAGACCAAACTTGCACAGAGCAGTCTTTATTATTGGTTTGATAATAAGGATGATATTTGGGTAAGCGCAGGAAAGTATGGTATTTCAAGGGTCGTGGATGCGCTATTTACTTTCACACTCGACCACACCAAAGAGATCCGCAAATTTTTTGATGCTTTTCTGGACGAAGTAGAGAAATATAAGTATGACCTTCGTCTTGCTATACAGATTACCACCAGTGTTTCGTATGGAGAGAGGATGAGGAATAAGGCAAAGGACTTCCGCTTTCTTTATGAGCGATACGCGGAGCGTATTATGGAAGAATTCGGATGCAGTCATCTTCAGGCAGAGGTATTCATCTATTCGATTATAGCCATAGTTATTGACTATGCTATATGGGACGATGGCGAGAAGACGCAAATGCTTCTTGAGAATCTCTATAATAGAATTATGAAGGTTATAGAAAAATAGTGTTTTATGGCAGAGGATAGAAGCT
>JAZOWA010000005.1:0-2870 GCA_045659025.1 Clostridia bacterium | reverse complement strand
ATTACATTGGATGGTATCTGATAAGTACCTTTGTGGAAAATACAGATACCTATCAGAACATATACGGATTAAAAAGGACATCCCTTCAGGTGCCGTCAAGCTACACGGATGGCATTTTTGACTTCCAGAAGGAAACAGGAGACTATGCAAACATCAATCTGCTAACAGATGTCATCCTGTATGCCGCTAAGACATATAACATCATCACCACAGTGGAGTTTAATTTCGTTGACCCCGCCTCTTATGGCAATTTCTGGGTGACCATCAACAAGCGGGGGAATAATACCACCCTGCCAACGGTTGAAACTGACATAGGTAATTCAATAACAGTCCTGACCAATATCAGCGACACAAAAGACAAAATCAATCGTGCTGATATTCAAGATACTTTTTTAAGTACCACATACAGATATTATTTACATCCTGACAGGACATATAACACCACGAACTCAAACAGGATCGTGCCGGTCAAGGATGAGGATGATTTTTTCTCAAGTGAGAGTGCAGCTGAGACCTGGGTCTCAAATTACTTTGCACAACGGACAGCGGCTATCAATGCCACTTATGATGAATACCTCTTAAAACTTGATAGATTGTATAGCAATACGTGGTATTCACACTATGACTCTGACGCTTTTATGACGTTTGCGAGCTATTTAGAGAGCATATGTCCTAAAATCCACAGCACCACGCAGTTTAAGGTGACCTATCCTGCAAATAGTACTTATCCTAGTTGGCAAGTGAAGGACGGGTCATATTGGTATGCGATATCAGATAATCATTGGAGAGACTGGGATAATGGTGGCGGCACCTATACCGTCACAGAGGAAGTGTATGGAGAGCATAACATCCCTGACACCTGTAACACCACCTATACATATTGCGGTAAGTGGGATGACCTCAGGATACAGGGCGTGTGTTACACCAAATACACAGGGAAATATTTCAACACAAATAACTCAGTTGGGAACTTCAACTCAGATGCTTGGCCCGATGGCGGCACAATGGAGACTCCTATCATCTATAAGGGATCTTTTTATTTGAGATATGATGGCAGCTCTATAGAGGGAAGTGTGACTGTGGAAGTGCCTGCAAAGCAGAGTGAGTTTGAGACCTTTATCAACAATGATAAGCAGGCCGCCCTTACTGCTGAAACAGCGTGGCAAGAGGCAAACCACGACAGGCTTGTTCAAGAAAAGGCCCCTGAAGTGAGTGCATCAGAGGCGGCAAAGAGAGCCGGTAATATATTCGGAAAGAATACATATTCAAATCTCATTGAGCTGACAGTGGCAAAAGATGACCCGCTCATTAAGCCATTCTCAATGATTGAACCCATAGAGGACTTCCCTGCAGTGGGTAAGGCAATGAACATTATCCACAACGGCAAATCATATAACTCGGTTCTCACAGGAATGGAGATCGGGTCAGGCAAGGCAAAGCTGATTTTCGGAACAGTAAGACTTGACCTGACCAAAATATTAAATATGAAAGGAGTTTAAGATGTCAATTCTGGCTCAAAACACAAAGCTGAACGTGACTCCGGGTGGAATAATCCCCGTTGTGCACGTCACTCAATATGATGTGAACCGTGAGCTCACTTTCACCCTGTATGATGGCAACGGTGCAGCGAGCATCCCATCAGATACTCAGATACTGATTGAAGGTACAAAGCCTGATGGTCACGGATTTCAGTACCTCGGGTCGCTCTCAGGTAATGTGGTGACCGTCAATACCACGATGCAGATGTGTGCCTGTCAGGGAACTACAGAGTGCAAGCTGAAACTTTCACGTGGTACTCAGGTCATTGGCACCGCTTTATTCATTCTGGAAGTGGAAAAGGCAGGTTTACAGGATAACACCGATATCTCTGACACTGACATTCCCCTGATCGTGGCTCTTGCCACTGAGCAGATGGTCAGAGCAGAGGCGGCGGCTGATACGGCTGTGGACAGCAGAGATATCGCTGTGGATAGTGCGGAAAAAGCCCGAAGATGGGCCATCGGCGTGACAGATGATGGCTCAATACCCAGTGATGTCAACAATTCAAAGTATTACTCACAGCAGAGCGAGTATTACTATGCAGAATCCATTGAAACGCTGAACAGCGTGAGGAATATCGTTTCAATCATTGAGGCCCTGTTTGGTCGCATCGGGCTCATTACACGGGCCGGTGACAACATCGTAACAAAGAGCGGTGATGCTCTTACTGTTAAATATTAAAGGAAGGAGATAAAAGAAATGGCTGATGTTCATATTTCTGATCTAGCTCAGATAGCAGCGATCCTCGGCAATGAGAATATACCAATCGAGGACTCAAGCGACACTCTGAGAGTGACCCCTACACAGCTAAAGGGTTTTACCATCGGGAACACCGATATATCTATGGTTGGCAACGGCACGGTGACAGGGGCGATCAAGGCTCTGTATGATGAGCAGAATGTCACCATCGTGACCGTGGCTGATGTGGCATCATTACCTGTCACAAAGAATGATGCAAGTATCACGTCAAATATGGTATGCGTTAAGGCGGAGCTGTCGAATCCTGCTGTGTATATCAGTGCTGATGTGATAACTGGAGTTGGCCAGGTTACCATCGGCGGTGAAGGTGCTGTTTATTCAGGCGGTACGACAGACATAAAACTCTATCTAATGAAACAGTCATAAAGGAGGTAAAAGGAAATGGAAACAAAATACGCATTAATTCAGTACAGCAATGGGAGTTTTGCTGTGGTATCTGAACACGGCTCAAACCTTCAGGCGGCAAAGGTTGCTTTCCACGACAGGTGCAAGATTTTATGGAACGCCCCTGATGTGGTATCCGCAACCGTCAAGATCGTTGACCAGTATCTCACTTGCGTTGATGGAAAGTC
>JAZOWA010000004.1:0-8353 GCA_045659025.1 Clostridia bacterium | reverse complement strand
CACAGAACGACATGGCTACGATCCGACTTTAGAGAGGGACTCAGACTCACTCCTTCTGAAAGAGACGATTTGTATGAAATCTACAGCTATTTCGTTTCTGACGAAGCTATTGAGACACTTAAGGCAGAAAACACCGTTACTGGTGAAATGATTGCTGCTCTTTTCTGTGCATTCAAGGGCAATTTGGTGCTTACTGATACAGAATATGGTTCTCCCAACTTTGAACTGAAGAGCATCTCTTCAACTTTTGCTACAAAGATTGAGGAAGTGCTTGCTGAGTATAGCATCGGAGGCAAGACCTATAAAACCAAAGCATTTGTTGATAAAATCCTTAACGAAGCAAACAAAGGCTTTAACAACAAGCTCAAGAAACAGATGAAAGTAATCTTTGGTAAAGCAGGTATCTATAAACCCGCCGCAGAGCCCGCAACTGGTTCTTCTAATGCTGGTTACACTGTAATAACAGAAGTAAGTGAAACCGTTCCTGTAGCAGGCAAAATCGTTACACCTATCGAGGTGCTTGAGAAATTTGTTGGCGAGGGCAAAGAGGTTGTAGCCTTTGACGACACAGTAGAACACTGGAGTAAAGATACTCTCTCTGTTTTGAAATCAATTGGTGTGGCTGCTGGTGATGCAGGTACCAATAACTACAGACCTGATTTCAAGATCAACAGAGAAGAAATGGCCGTTCTTATGGCAAGATATCTCCAGATGAGAGATGGCATTAACTATGACTCACACGAGTTCATTAAGTTCTTAGACTCTGATAGCGTAAGCCCCTGGGCTGTAAGCAGTGTGGCATATCTTGCAGGTCGTGGTGTTCTCCTTGGTTATCCCGACGGCAACTACAGACCCTTGCAGAATATCACCAGAGAGGAAGCAGTTGCAATTGTTGACCGTGTAATTGCTAAGAAATACAAGACCACATATGATGCGTCAAACTATACTGATCACGAAACAATTGGCGAGTGGGCATTGGGTAATGTTGAATACATGTCTGATATCAAGGTTATCCAGGGCGTTGGTGCTAACGAATTCCACCCCAAACGTTATATCACACGTGCAGAGGTGGCTAAACTTATCTACAATGCAATGTGCGTTGAGAGCATGATTAAATAATTTAATGATCAGCGAGGAAATGATATGAACAAGAGATTTGTATCATTGTTGATTATAATTTCATTGGCATTTACGGTTTTTACCGTAAATGCCAATGCTGTAAATAAGGGTATGAATTCATTTTTTGACAAGATTTCTGATTACTCGTCTGAGGATAGACAGAACTTGTTTACGATTATATACCCTATGATTATAGTTGACAGTGGCATAGATGGATTAATAAGTATTGTAAACACCCATAGTGAAGAAAGCGAGGGAATGTTTGCTCCTTATGTGGCAAAGCTCCTGAGTTATACTACCAAAGAGGATGTTGAGTTTGTATTAAACGCTCTCAAAATCATCCCTGAAAAGACGAGGAATAAGTATTTCACTATCATAAAAAACAGAACCGAAGCTGATCTTTCTCCTGCGTTCAGTGTTGCTTTTTCCGCGTTTATGAAAAAGGTTTACGAAGACAGCCCAAATCTTAATAAAATGCTTGCAGAAGACGGAATTACTGAAAAGGTTATTGCTAATTTCCTCGGCATAATTCCTGCTGCCAACAACAATGTTCCCGTTCTCAAAGTGGATGACAAGAATCGGTTTTCATTAAATAAGATCGATTCGGGTATATCTGATAAAGCAAATATGCTTACGGCAAGATATAACAAGGAACTTGACCTTACGAGTGCTATGAATAGTTTTGCTAAATTTATTAATAGTACTCCCTTGGCGAACAGACAGGATATTGTTAAGGTTTTTGTGGAGCTTGGCATCTGTAAAGCATACGATGATGGCAGTGGTTCTGCCTCGGATTCAACAGAATCTTCCGATACTGGTGTCACTTCTGGAGTTGTGGGTAATCCGGAAGTTGTAAAATCCGTCTTTACCGATATTGAAGGTTGGTATAAGCCTTATATTACAACTCTTGCCGATAAGGGTATAGTATCGGGTAGGGGTGACGGCAAATTCTATCCTAATGACACTGTCACCAGAGAAGAGTTCGTTAAGATGATTTGTAATGCGGTAGGCTTACCGCCTGTTGATACTGCTACTGATTTTGCTGACATTGATAATGATTCCTGGTATGCGCCTTATATAAACACTGCATATTATATGGGTATTATCAAGGGTCAGTCAGAGACTATGTTTGGTGTGGGTAAGAATATTCTCCGTCAGGATGCTGCTCTTATCTGTAACAATATTATTTCCACTATAATCAGCATAGATAATACAAGAGCGCCTTTTGCAGATGATGCATCAATCGCCGAATATGCCAAAGCAGGTGTTTATAGCCTTGCTTCAGTGGGCATTATAAATGGTGATAACCTTGGCAACTTCAATCCCACGTCTAATCTTACACGAGGTGAAAGTGCCAAGATCATATGTGAACTTATGAATTATATGAACAAATCCAAATAATCAGGCGGTGAGATATTGAGAAAAGTATTCAGTTGGATAGCGGTAGTGATATGGATGATGTTGATTTTCAATTTTTCTGCGCAAACGGCAAGTGAATCTGATACTTTGAGTATGGGGTTGGCAGACAAAATAATTGCTTTTATCCACGGACTTGGCGATATTCCTGTGTTTTCATACTTGGGTAGTGATGCTGTGAAGACTTTCCTTCTGAATGCTAATCACTATCTTCGCAAAACAGCGCATTTTTGCATATTTGCTGTTTTGGGATTGCTTGTTGTTAACCTTCTTTTCGCCTATAATAAAAAATGGGCGAGGAACTGTGTCGCTGCAATTTTTATTTGCTTTTTGTATGCAATAAGTGATGAGGTGCATCAGTATTTTGTGCCGGGTAGAGCGTGTAGGATGAAGGATGTTTTGATTGACACTTGCGGAGCAACTGTATCCGTGATGCTTTTGTATATCGCACATAAGTTCCGCAGGAAGAATGGTTGATTGATAAGATAAATAAAAAGAGACAGTTTTCTGTCTCTTTTGTTCTTTAATACTTTAGATAGGAGATATGATATGAGAGCATTGATAACCGGTGCAAGTTCGGGAATAGGCGCAGATATTGCGAGGGTCTTGAGTGATAAGGGTTATGACATTGTGCTTGTTGCAAGACGGGAGGACAAGCTAAAGGAACTGGCAGCCGAACTTAAAACCAATACCGAGATTTGCTGTGCCGATCTGAATGATATTAATAAGTGTAATGAGATATTTGAACAGTACAAGGATGTAGATGTACTTATTAATAATGCGGGATTCGGTCTGTTTGGTGAATTTTGTAATGCGGAACTTGACAGAGAACTCTCTATGATCGATGTTAATATCAGAGCGCTTCATATACTTATGAAAAAGTTTCTTTGCTACTTCAAAGAAAGAAACAGCGGGTATATCCTTAACGTAGCTTCTTCGGCCGCTTTTCTTCCAGGCCCACTTATGGCTACATATTATGCCACTAAGGCGTATGTCCTTCGCTTGAGTCTTGCAATACATAAGGAACTCAAGGCGGCAGGCTCGGATGTGTATGTGGGTACTCTTTGCCCCGGCCCTGTGGACACGGAGTTCAATAGTGTTGCTAACGTGGATTTCAACTTAAAAAGTCTGCCCAGCAGATATGTGGCAAAATATGCGGTGGAAAAAATGCTAAATAGAAAGATTGTCATTATCCCTGGTGTAATCATTCGTATGGGCACATTTATTACAAGATTTGTCCCTACGAAACTGCTTTTGCACATCTCATATAATATACAGAAGAATAAAGGATAAAAATATGCGGTGATTTTATTCACCGCGTATTTTGTATATTGCCTCTTTTACTGTTGATACACCGATAATTTCAATATCGGAAATACTAGTTAGTCCTTTGAGGTTGGAACGGGGAACAATGCATTTTTTGAATCCCAGCTTTCTTGCTTCGACTATTCGTTTGTCAAGCTGGCTGATGGCTCGCACTTCTCCTGTGAGCCCTACTTCGCCAAATACGATAGTATCGTGGTCAATGGTAAATCCCTTGCAACTTGATGCTATGGCGAGAATCACCGCAAGATCGGTTGCAGTTTCCGTGGCTTTGAGGCCCCCTATGACATTGATGTACACATCCTGGTTTTGCATGTTGTATCCAAGTTTCTTTTCCAATACGGCTATGAGTAGAACCACACGATTGTAATCAAGTCCCGTGGCGGCGCGACGAGCCATACCAAAACCGGTAGAAGAGGTGAGGGCTTGTACTTCTGCAAGTACGGGACGTGTGCCTTCTAAGGTGCAAACCACTGTAGAACCCGGTTCGTTTACAGGCCTGCCTGATATGAGCATCTCGGATGGGTTTGCCACTTCTTTTAATCCTTCGCTTCTCATTTCAAAGACGCCGATTTCGTTAGTAGAACCAAATCTGTTTTTGACGGTACGGAGAAGGCGGTAGGATTGGTATCGGTCGCCTTCGAAGTATAGTACACAATCCACCATGTGTTCCAATATTTTCGGCCCCGCAATGTTACCATCTTTTGTCACATGCCCCACGATAAATATGGCAATATTGTTTTCCTTGGCAAGTCGCATAAGTATGTGAGTTGCTTCCCTTACCTGACCCACACTACCTGGCGCTGCGGGCACATCTGGGTTGAATATGGTTTGCACAGAGTCGATTATAATGATCTGTGGCTGTGCATTATTCACGTGATACAATATGTTGTCCAAATTGGTTTCACTCAGTATCATAAGGTTATCTGTATTGGTCTTTAATCTGTCGGCACGGATTTTTATCTGGTTTTCCGATTCCTCACCTGATATGTACAAGACCTTTCCTTCTTGCCCTAAGTTATTGCAAATTTGCAAAAGAAGGGTAGATTTGCCAATTCCGGGGTCGCCGCCCACCAATATGAGTGAACCGCTGACTATACCGCCACCAAGTACTCTGTCAAGCTCGTTGAATCTGGTTTTGATGCGTTTACTTGTATCACTTTTGATTTCACTCAGTTTCTTTGGCGTGGGTGCATTTATAGGCACGGTATTAGAAGCGGTCTTTCCGTGAGAATGTTTACTTTCGATGGCAGTTACCACCTCATCAAAAGTATTCCATTTATCGCAAGCAGGACATTTGCCGAGCCATTTACCTGTCTCGTGGCCACAACTTCTGCATATAAATTTTGTGGTTTGTTTCATAACGCACCTCCAATATTAATACTTCTTTGTTTTATATTATAATATAGCCAACATAAAAAGGCAAACCCAAAAACTCAGGAAATTATGCCCTATAATTAGAAAAACCGAAATCATTGCCCAAAACATTGTGAAACAATTTACCCTATACACAAAAATTACTGTTGCAAAATAGGATAAGGTGATATATAATTAGTTGGAATGAAAGTTTTTGATAATTGGTTTTAGGAAAGCATATACATTACGAGGTGATATATTTTGTATAATTTCAGTGATGTAAATCCCTTGGTTTTAACTATCAGTATAATACTCCAGGTTTTTGTTTTGCTTTATGGAGGATATTATTTCGGCATTTCCCTTTTTGGATGGTATGATAGAAAGAATAATACCAAAGCGGATAAGAATGATATTCATACATTTGCCTTAGTGGTTGCGGCACATGACGAAGAAGTCGTTATCGGCAACATGGTTGATAGTCTTAACAAGCTCAATTATCCCAGAGAGGCGTATGATATATTTGTTATCGCGGATAACTGTACTGATAACACAGCACAGCGTGCTGCGGAAAAGGGTGCAATAGTATTTGAACGCGAGAATAAAGACCTTCGTGGTAAAGGTTATGCGCTTGAGTGGATGTTTGATAAGATCTTCAATATGGAGAAGAAGTACGATTACATATCCATATTTGATGCTGATAATATCGTTGACGAAAACTATCTCAACGCTATGAATAACGAAGTTAATAAAGGCTATAAAGTGGTTCAGGGTTATATCGATAGTAAAAACCCCTTCGATTCCTGGATTACTTGCGCATACTCTATCTCTTTCTGGTCAATCTCAAGACTTTTCCAGACCGCAAGATACAATCTCGGCATTACTTGTCAGCTTAGTGGTACTGGATTTATTTTGGAGACCGAGCTTTTGAAGAGAATTGGTTGGAAGGCCACCTGCCTTACCGAAGATATGGAGTTTACCGCTCGTCTTGCTATGGAAGGCGAGAAGGTCGGTTGGGCATACCATGCTAAAGTTTATGACGAAAAACCTCTTACAATGTCACAGTCATGGAGACAGCGTGTGCGTTGGATGCAGGGCCATGCGGACGTTGCGTCAAGATTTGCTCTCAAACTTTTTGCCAGGGCAATCAAAGACGGTGATTGGTCTGCGTTTGACTGCGGCATATACCTTTTGAACCCCCTCAAGGTTTTGTTTGTGTCTCTTATTACCTTTATGGCTTGGGCGCAGACTTTTTATCCTGATGGTAATATCGGATTTTTCCAGCTGTGGTATCTGTTCGAAAACCCAATAATCTGGAATCTGTTTATGGCTATTGAATTCTTGTATATGCCATTGGTGATCACTATCGAGAAAAAGTGTTTTAACAAGAAACTTCTCTGGGGATATATAACATATTCAATTTATTCACTCACCTGGATGCCAATCACAATTATCGGTTGCATCAACAAGAATAAAAAAGAGTGGTTCCACACCCAGCACACCCGTGAAATCAGCATCTCCGATGTGGAAAAAATTCAATAATTTTAAGTGGTTTGCCACTTATTGGGAAAAGGGTCGTAAAAACGGCCCTTTTTTGTTATTTTGTCGGCATAAAAACTTGACAATTTCATTGAAAAAAACTATAATAATAGAGTAGTGGCAGAGGAGGAATATTATGTTTACTGTTTCTATTAATAATTGCAAAAAAGAATTTGAAAATCCCGTTTCTGTTTATGACCTTGCCCTCGCTTTTGATGAGGCTAATGCAAGGGCTGTTTTGGGTGCGGTTGTTGACGGCACCGTTGTTGAAACAGGATTTGTTGTTGATAAAGATTGTGAAGTTGCCCTTTTGACCTTTGCAGATGACGAAGGTAAGAAGATTCTTCGTCACACCACATCCCATGTGCTTGCTCAGGCTGTTAAGAGATTGTATCCCAATGCAAAGCTGGCTATCGGTCCTGCGGTAGAGAATGGATTTTACTATGACTTTGATATAGATGTTTCTCTCGGTAACGAAGACCTCAAGAAAATTGAGGACGAGATGAAGAAAATCATTAAAGAGAGACTTCCCCTCACCAGAAGTGAACTCCCCAGAGCAGAAGCGCTTGCTCTTATGGAAAGCAAGGACGAGCCCTACAAAGTAGAACTCATCAATGATCTCCCCGAGGATGCTGTGATTTCTTTCTATACACAGGGCGACTTTACAGACCTCTGTGCAGGTCCTCATGCACACAACACAGGTGTTGTCAAGGCGTTCAAACTTCTCAGCGTTACAGGTGCATACTGGAGAGGTAATGAGAAGAACAAGATGCTCCAGAGAATTTACGGCACAGCATTTGATACAAAAGATGCTTTGAATGCATATATAGAGATGACCGAAGAGGCAAAGAAACGTGACCACAATAAACTTGGTCGTGAACTCGAACTCTTCACCACTGTTGAGTCTATCGGTCAGGGTTTGCCCATTTTGCTTCCCAAGGGTGCAAAGATGATACAGATTCTCCAGAGATTTGTAGAAGACCACGAGGCAGCACACGGTTGGCAGATGACCAAGACTCCTCTTATGGCGAAGAGTGATCTTTACAAAATCTCAGGTCACTGGGACCACTATAAAGATGGTATGTTCGTAATGGGCGATGAAGAGACCGATAAAGAGGTGTTTGCTCTTCGTCCTATGACTTGCCCCTTCCAGTATCAGGCATACCTCAACAGAATGAGAAGCTATCGTGACCTTCCCATCCGCCTCAGTGAGACTTCCACACTTTTCAGAAACGAAGCGTCAGGTGAGATGCACGGTCTTATCCGCGTTCGTCAGTTTACCATTTCAGAGGGTCACCTTATGTGCAGACCTGACCAGCTTGCTGATGAGTTCCGCAAGTGTCTTGAAATGACTAACTATATGCTTGAAACCCTCGGCCTTTTTGAGGATGTATCCTACAGATTCTCTCAGTGGGATCCCGATAATCGTGATAAGTATATCGGCACTGATGAGCAGTGGGCAGAGGCGCAGGGCACAATGAAGACTATTCTTGATGACCTTGGTATCAACTATAAGGTTGGTATCGGTGAAGCGGCATTCTATGGTCCTAAGCTCGATATCCAGATTAAGAACGTATTTGGTAAAGAGGATACCCTCGTTACC
>JAZOWA010000003.1:0-3927 GCA_045659025.1 Clostridia bacterium | reverse complement strand
AAATGGTTATATGTTTTGAAACTGGGATTTCCTCTGCCTGTTTACATTTTTGATAAGATTTGTAGATGGAGTGTACCATGTGGCTGGACCTTTTAACCTCTTTAGCACATGTCTTAAATTTAGCCACTCAAGTACATCTGTATGTTTGAGATGACTTAGGTGATATTATGAAAAGAATTTTGTATGTAGTATGCTTGATATTCTGTATCATCCTTACCTCTTGCGGAGATGATAATAGCAAAGGTATTATCGGTAGTGCGGATGGCCCCACATCTATAATAACAACGGACAAAGGAGAAAAATCAATGTATCAGCAGATTACACCTCTCGAAGCGAAGAGGATAATGGATTCCGATGAGTCCTATATTGTGTTGGACACACGAGAGCAGGATGAATATGATGCAGGCCACATCAAAGGTGCAATCCTGATTCCTTATACCCGGATTGATGCTATGGCAGATAAGATGTTGCCCGATAAAAGCGCACAGATTCTCGTGTACTGCCGTAGTGGCAGACGTAGCAAGATAGCATCTGCGAGCCTTGCCAAACTCGGCTATACCAATGTCAAGGAATTCGGCGGTATCATTGACTGGCCCTATGAGGTGGTAAAATGAACAGCAAGTGGAAATTAGCGTTGACGGTTGTCGGTGTTATAATAAGCATAATCTTACTTTCTGTGAGCGCTTTTCTCGCAGAGAATGGTGTGGTGAATAATGCCACCGCAATCGCACTTATAATCTTCTCCCTTTGCATCCTTTTTGTTGCGATTTTCTTTGCGGCCAAGGTTGATTATGAAACGGGAGAGTATGAATGTCGCAAATGTGGTCATACCTTCAAGCCCACCTTTGGTGCGTACATTATGGGTGCTCACACGTTGACCACCCGTCGCCTTCGTTGTCCTAAGTGCGATGGAGTGTCCTGGTGCAAAAGGAAGATAATATAAACACTTTGCAAGAAATGATGAGGAATATATATGCTTGAGAAAATGAGTGATTTCTTTGAGAAACGATTAGACGGATATGATGAGCATATGCTCCGTGAAATCGATTCTGCAACTGAATTTTACCCCTTTACTGCAGAACTGTTGCCCAAAAGTTCAGGATGTCATGTGCTTGATTTGGGATGCGGTACAGGCTTGGAACTTGAATTTTATTTTAAGCTCAACCCCTCTGCAATCATCACGGGTATAGATTTGTCCCTCGGTATGCTTGATTCGTTAAAAAGCAAATTTCCCGATAAAAACATTCACCTGATACACGGCTCATACTTTGACGTAGCCTTGTGCGAGGGCAAGTTTGATTGTGCCGTATCTGTGGAATCTCTCCATCATTTCACCAAGGAAGAGAAGATTTCTTTGTATGCAAAATTGAATAATTCATTAAAGCCTAACGGCTATTTTGTTCTTACGGACTATTTCTCTCTTTCGGATGAGGAAGAGATAATGCACCGTCAGAATTTTACCGGGCTCATTGAGAGTCAGGGCGTTTGTGATAATGAGATTTATCATTATGATACACCCCTTACTGTGAATCACGAGATTGAAGCACTTACAGATGCCGGCTTTTCATCTGTTGAGATATTGAATAGTTGGGGCGCCACATATACCTTAAAAGCAATTAAATAATATAAACGGAGGAATTTGTTATGGAAAGAGTTTGTGGTTTTTTGAAGGAAGCAGGTACATATTATCTTGCCACAGTTGAAGGCGATCAGCCGAGAGTACGTCCCTTTGGTACTGCCCATATCTTTGAAGGCAGACTTTATATCCAGACGGGCAAAGTAAAGCCCGTTTCCGCACAGATTAAATCCAATCCCAAGGTAGAACTTTGCGCTTTCAAAGACGGCACCTGGCTCAGAGTCTGCGGCGAACTTGTGGAAGACGATAGGGTAGAGGCAAGGAAATCTATGCTTGATGCATATCCCGATCTTCGCCGTATGTATGGTGAAAACGATGGCAACACCCAGGTGCTGTACTTAAAGAATGCCACTGCCACGTTCACGTCATTCACTTCCGCACCACAGGTTGTAACATTCTGATTATATGCCCAAACTAAAACCGCCATCATACGATTGGCGGTTTTTTAATCAAATCAGCGTTTGCTTCCTCATTATCCAAAATATTGCAAATGTTTTTGTAACATGCTATACTTTGATTGGTCACTGTCCGTTTTAACACCCACCAAACTTGATATAATGACTACGATGAACCAAATATATCAATTTTGGAAGGAAGGAATTAACTATGGCATTTTTTGATTGGAACAGAGACGGTAAGAAGGATGGCTTTGATGACTTTTTGGAATACACCATTTTCAAAGAGTGTTTCGAGGACAAAGATGACAACGAAGACCCAATTGACTTTGATGATGACTTTGAAGAATATGACGAGTTTTTCGGCACACAAAATACAAATAGAAAAAAGGATGGTATCTAATGAAACTATCACATCAGAAACTTAAGATGATGTATCTGGCAAAGATACTCATGGAGCAGACCGACGAAGAGCACACAATCACTGTGCCCGAGATGATTGCCGAGCTTTCAAAGCTTGGTATTTCTGCTGAGCGCAAAAGTATCTATGATGACCTTGAATATCTGCAGTTGTTCGGTCTTGATATCTGTTCTAATAAGACCCGCACTACCAATTACTATGTGGCAAGTCGTGAATTTGAACTTCCCGAACTCAAACTCCTTGTTGACAGTGTGCAGGCATCAAAATTCATCACACGTAAAAAGAGTATGGAACTCATTTCCAAGATTGAGAAGCTCACTAGCCACGAGAACGCGAAAAAGCTTCAGAGACAGGTTTTTATCACCAACCGTGTAAAGACAGTCAATGAGCAAATTTATTACAACGTGGATAAGATTCACGATGCTATCGCATCAAATAAGCAGATAACCTTCAAGTATTTCAATCTTGATGTCAATAAGCAGAAGGTATATCGTAAAAACGGTGATTTATATAAAGAGTCCCCCGTATCACTCACCTGGGATGATGAGAACTATTATCTCATTACATACAAAGAGAAATACGATAACTACACCCACTATCGTGTTGACAAAATGGAGATGATTGAGCTTACTGATGAGGATAGAGTACTTTCGGAAAAGCCATTTGATTTGTCAAGTTATTCAAAGACCATGTTCCAGATGTTCGGCGGAGAGGAGACGGATGTTTCCATCGAGTTTGATAATGAACTCGTTGGCGTTGTATTCGATAGATTCGGCACAGATATCCCGATTATCAGGAAGGACGAAGAACGTTTCATTTGTCGGGTCAAAGTCGCTGTAAGCCCTCATTTCCTTTCCTGGATTATGAGCTTTGGTAATAAGGCGAAGATCATATCTCCTGATTGTGTGATTGAGGAAATGTACCGGCTCGCCAGAGATATAACGGAAATTTATGAAAAGTAAGGTGATAATATGCCATTACAAATTATAAGACAAGATATAACAAAAATGCGTGTTGACGCCATTGTAAATACCACCAATGAAGAGATGGTGGGTTATAGCGGTGTTGACCTTGCCGTGCATGAAGGTGCAGGTCCTGAGCTTGATAAAGAGTGTGAGGGAATTGCTCCCATCGGTCTTGGAACAGCTAAAATCACAAAAGGCTATAATCTTGATGCGAAATATATCATACATACGTCGGGTCCCGTGTGGCAAGGGGGCATTGCTGGCGAAAGTATAATTCTTAAATCTTGTTACCTTGAGTCACTGAAACTCGCTGTAAAGCACGGATGTAATTCAGTGGCTTTCCCGCTTATTTCGTCAGGCGTATATGGTTATCCAAAGGATCAGGTTCTTAAATTTGCTGTTCAGGTTATAACCGAGTTTTTGTATGAACACGAACTTATGGTTTATCTTTGCGTGTTTGACAGGAAATCGTATGAATTCAGTCAAGAGCTCTTTGCAGAGATCAATGAG
>JAZOWA010000002.1:0-16132 GCA_045659025.1 Clostridia bacterium | reverse complement strand
ATATAGCCCTCTACGCTATGGAAGGGTACTCCGCACATGGGAATACGTTCAGGACCTGAACCCTTGCCAGTGAGAGTGATATTTAATATCTCCGATGCCACGTAGGCATCTTCATTGAACATCTCATAAAAATCACCGAGACGAAACATCAAAATACAATCCTCGTGATTGCTTTTGACCTCTAAGTATTGTTTCATCATTGGAGTAAGTTCGGTTGATGACATTTGTCTATCTCCTTTTTCATATATAACTACCAGGAAACGGCATCAGATACGGTCTTGCCCTCCAGGCGTACAACAAGGCGATTTGGTAGGCATACCAGGCATTGGCCTGCCTTGTCAATCCTGCCTGCTATAACCTCTGTCTTATCAGGGCAAGAGGTGTGGGTGATACACACCCCGTCTCTGTCTATTACGATGGTATTGGTACCGAATTCGTTATCCGTCTTAATTACTTTCTCTCCACTGACGGATATCATATCCACCCGTGCATATTCCTCCCCGTTGACCTCTACAACGCATTGGGTAGCGGCGGTCTGCCCCGTAGCTGATACTGCAAGCAACCCCGCAGACAGAGCAATGGTTAAGAAAATTATCACGTAATCGAACACCTTTAATCCTGCTTTATCAAAAATGTCCCGTAGAGCCAAAGCCTCCGCCACCTCTCTCGGTATCGTCTAATCTTTCCACCACATTGAAGTTGGCCTTTGTCACCTCCATAATGACAAGCTGAGCAATCCTCTCGCCATTTTTGATGGTGTAACTCTCTCGGCTAAGATTAATCAGTGATACCATGAGTTCACCAGTGTAGTCACTATCTATTACTCCTACACAGTTGGGTAATGTGATACCCTTCTTGGATGCAAGTCCGCTACGGGCAAACACAAATGCCGCATAATCGGGAGACGGGAGCCCTATGGCGATACCTGTGGGGATAAGTTTCCTCTCAAGAGGTTCTAATGTGACATCCTCTTTAAGACAGGCGGTCAAATCCATACCCGCAGATCCAGAAGTGGCATAAAAGGGAAGCACCCTCTCGGTGTTGGTATCTAAAAATCTGATTTTAACATCTACAGTCACGTTATATCATACTCCTCTGTAAAAATGGCCTCTTGTAAAAGCTTTGTCAAAACTTTTGCCCTTGGCATACAAATCAAAGATTCTGTCTATCTCTTCTCCGCTTTCAAAGGTGAAGGAGAGGTTGGCATAAGAAATTCCGCTATGGCGGATATCTGCCATCTTATCACCCATATACAAGGGGGCGCTGTTGAAGATAGTGTTTGTGCAATTAGTTTTATCGGCAACCACATTGAATCGGGCACCCTTTCTATCCACAAGAGTGTGAACACCCCTATCGCAAGAGCATTTGCCATACGAAGACTTAATCACACAATTTTGCACCGTCATAACGGGCAGGTATCCATACACCATCGCCTCTAAGGGAATATCCTTGGAGATGGCTTTTATCTGGCCGAGGTTCAGCTCTGTAGAAAGGCACACACTGTCGTAGCCGTTATCTGCAAAGAACCTTACCGCCTCGGAATTGAATACATTCATCATTGCTCCGCCGTGTTTCAATATGGCGGTGTCTTTCACCTGGGAGAAGTTTGAAGTGGATATTCTATCGTATCCCTTTGCCTCATTACCAAAGCGTTCAATAGCAGGTAATACTACCACAAATCTCTCTGATGAAAATTCATCTTTATGAGAATCATAAATGCTCTTTGGAATATAAATGCGGCTTACATCTTTGCCCTCAATGGCTTTTATCTGTTCATAAGTGGTGGCGGATGCAGTAAGGGAAACCTCACCGCTGCCACGGATAATATTGAGTTTATATTCAGGGGCAGGCATCTCTACCCTTTTCTCGCACCGCATCTGCTCGAGCTTTTCAAAGGCTCTTCGGCGCATCTCGTTGATGGCACTTATGGGAAGGCTTATACCCTCATCAATACTTACGGTGATACCATCGGTGGCAAAAGGGGTGCCACCCGTCTTGGAAAGTTGGGATATAATTCTATCCTCAGTGAGGGGGACTTTCAATGCCTTCTCCACCACCACATCACTATATACGGTGGTGAGATTGCCTATATCATCCCACACGGTAAGCTCTGCCCTGCTACCCAGATTTGCTATAAACGTAGCAGACACTATAACCTTGCGGTTATTCTCTCTGCAAAGAATAGTGGCTCTATCCTCTGCACGTTTAGAGATGTTTTTATATACATCATCATTGTTATCATCAAAATTGAGCATTGCTCTGCCCGTGGAATTATTATAATACCCTTGGGTAAAGCCGTTGCGGGAAAACACCGACGCCAAGTCCTCTATATCCTCTTTGCTGGCTTCCTCTCCCATAAGGCGCTTACTGTAAGTATCAGCCGTAAGCGCCACATAGGCACTGTTTTTCATACGGCCTTCTATCTTGAGGGATTTGACCCCGATTGATTCTAAATCATCCACTTTATCGAGCATACACAAATCTTTAAGGCTCAAAAGGTACTTACCTGATAAAATCGTGTTGCCCTCGGAATCCTCCAGACTATAAGGCAATCTGCAGGGTTGGGCACAAGCACCACGATTACCCGACCTGCCACCGATAAAACTACTCATAAGACACTGGCCTGAATAGCACATACAAAGTGCACCGTGGGCAAACACCTCTACCTCGGCATTTGAAGAGCCACAAATATCGGCTATCTCGCCTCTTGAAAGTTCACGGGAAAGCACAACTCTTGAAAATCCGAAATCCTCTGCCACTTTGACACCCTTGGGATTATGGATTGTCATCTGTGTGCTGGCATTGAGCTTCATATCAGGAAGGTACTGTCTCAAAAGACGGAGCAGACCCGCATCCTGCACTATGAGTGCATCAACTCCATTCACATAACAAAAGTGGGCAAACTCCAATGCATCCGACAAACGGTCATCCTCAATGAGGGTGTTGATTGCCACATATACCTTGACACCACGCACATGAGCATATTTAACTGCAGATACAATCTCATCATCAGTAAAGTTGACGGCATTTGCCCTTGCGGAGAATCGACTTCCCCCAAGGTACACGGCATCTGCACCGTTATTTACCGCTACAACAAAATTATCGTAAGATCCTGCGGGCAAAAGCAACTCTGCACTCATCTGCTACCCTCTAATTTGGCGATCTTAATCTTTAAGTTCTGTATCTCTTCTTTAAGCGCGTAGTTCTCCTCTTTAACGCGTTTGCCGGAGTTGTATGCAGAAAAATAATCGTCCTTGAATTTCTTGAGCTCCGCAGATGTCTCCTCCTGCAACGCTCTCATCTTGAATAATTCGTCACCCAAGTTGATGGCAGACAAAACCGCTACACTCGTCTTATCCAAAGTGGGATTGGAAGAGAACTGGCGCATCTTCTTATCCACATAAAGACCCACCCTCTGTATGTACTCTTCACTCTCTGCTCCGACCAGTGTATAGTCCTCTCCGCATATTCTGACTGTTGCCTTGGTTTTGTTATCCATAGGACACCTCCGCTTAGTTCTAATACATCACATAACATTATAACACAATATATTTCGTAATGGTAGTCTTTTTTTGAAAATATGCTAAAAATTATACATATTTTCCGAGGGGTGATTCAGGGACTTTTTCTGCCAAAAATCTGTCACATCAAGAAGGGGAATTGCATATATTAAATTACAGGATTTTATAGACGGAAAGGAATATGTGATATGACTGATTCCAACTTGAAAAACGTTACCGCGGGAATAAGCGAAAGCGACCGCAAAAGTATGCTTTCTTCTCTGCAGAACATGGATGCAAAAGACATAAAAAAGAAGATTGACGAGGTGGATTTTGATGCGGTGAAAAGCCTTATGCGAAAGCTCAATCTTACAGATGCGGCATCTAAGCTTGAGAGTATGAGCCGTGAGGATATAGCGAATCGTATTTCCCAAAATCCACAGGTAATAGATAAGCTCAAAAACATCTTGAAATAAGGAGGACTATTATGGACGGCAATATGATAGAAAAGCTAAAAGCAATGCTTGATGATCCCGAAACAGTAAAAGCCCTGTCCGACACCATAAGCAGTATTATGCCACAAGGCGCAAGTGCACCCGCCAACATCCAAAGCATCACAGAAGATGTGGCAGAGAGCAGACCTCAGGAGGTAATTCCGTCGCCACAATTTGATGTGTTATCATCCCTGAAAGAGACACTGTCTGCAAGTGGCGGTATGCAAGACCCCAGAATCAATCTGCTGTATTCCTTAAAGCCATATTTAAGGCCGTCAAGATCTGCAAAGATGGATCAGGCAATCAAGCTGATACAGATAACGAAAATAGCGTCTTTACTTAAATAAAAAAAGGGGGAAGGAACTTGTATAAGAGGTATTATGACGGATACGGGGTGCATCCCGATTGTCGTCCCCGAGGGGAGGTAATCACACCAAAATGCGCCGAGGAGCCGAGGGAGGATTGTGCTTGTGACGAAAACCCATGCAACGTGTGTGATGACTCAACCGGAAGGCAGGATTGCAACGACAGATGCGAATGCGAAGTACATAGAGAGTGTAATCCCCCTGCCCGTGGTCAAACGAGGAAGTCCAGAGGCGGAAATATATTTGACAATATTGAGATTGACGATATAATCCTGCTTGCCGTGATTGTGATTATGCTGAAGGAAGGTGTGGAGGATTCTACTCTTATCCTCGTGCTTGGGGCAATATTTTTATTTGGGTTTATTGACTGATGTACATAACAAAAAAGGAATGGTGAAACACCATTCCTTTTTTTGTGATTATAATTCGTCATCAGCAGGGATGATATCGAAATTCACATCGGATTCCGTATCCCCTACCCCTTCAAACTCCTCTAAATTGGCATTTTCTCTGTCGGCAAGTTCTGCTTCCACCAAAGCCGCCGCTTCCATATCCGCTTTGGAGAGGCCGTGTCCCTCACATGTCTCTGTGGGGGCGGTGTCTTTGGCGTAATAGCTGAACACCTCGGTAGGTTCGCCCTCTTCGTCAAAGCAATTCTCGGTATAGAGTTTGCCGGTAACGGAGCAGACGGATGCACTGCTAAGGCCCGAAGGATAACTGAAACTCTTACCGGGGAGACCCTGATGTATATTGGTCATTACCTTGCGCCACAGATTAAGGGCGGGGTTGGATGCAAATGACGGGAGGGGTTTGGATGTATCATATCCTACCCACACCACCGCCGAATAATACGGTGTGTATCCTGCAAACCATCTGTCTGTATCGTCATCTGTGGTACCCGTCTTACCACCAGTGTCTATGCCCGGGATTGATGAGCCTGCTGCCGTACCTGTGGTAACAACACCTTTTAGGAGTTGGTTTGTGAGGTAGGCAGTAGTGGGCTTGAACGCTACTGTGCTGACGGGTTTCTTCGTAAGAAGAGTCTTGCCGTTATTGTCCTCAACCTTGGTATAGACAATGGGTGAAACATACACACCATCATTTGCAAATGTGGCGTATGCAGCGGTCATCTCCTTAACGGTGACGCCGTCTGTAAAGCCACCAAGGGCAAGGGACGCGAGGTTTTTATCAGTATAAACTTTACCATCACGGACATCTCTGTCAACCAAAGTGGTAAAGTGGAGCTTCTTTGTCATATACTCAAAGGATTTATCCACTCCTACCATCTGCAAAACCTTGATGGCAGGGATGTTGGCAGATATATTAACCGCTCTGCGAACAGATATATCACCATAGAACGCATTATAGTAGTTTTTGGGACTCCATCCGCCGATATTTATGGCTTCGTCCGACACGAGTGAATCCATTGAGATAAGGCCTAAATCAATAGCAGGTGCATACACCGACAAGGGCTTGATAGATGAACCTGACTGACGAACAGTCTGGGTGGCACGATTGAGCACACGGCTACCCGTCTTCTCGCCTCTGCCTCCCACTATTGCCTTGATATATCCAGTGCGGGGTTCAGTAATTACTATCGCCGCCTGAAGAGCACTTCCTCCTGATGAGGGGAAGTTGTCTTCGTTCTCAAACACTTCCTCCGCACGATTCTGCACACGCTTATCGGCGGTGGTGTAAATCTTGAGTCCGCCTTTGAAAACCATATTGGTAGCAACTGCTTCGGAATGGCCGTACTCCTTCATAAGATCGGCTATAACTTCCTCAACAATCTGATCAGCAAAGTAGGACTGGTTGACACTCAAAAGTTCATCGCCTTTTACAAACTTGAGTTCTTCGGCGATTGCCTTATCGTAATCTTCCTGATCGATATAGCCCAGCTCCAGCATTTTGGAAAGAACAAGGCGTTGTTTCTTGATATTTTCCTCTTTGTTCTTATGTGGGTCGTAAAGGGATGGGTACTGGGTGATACCTGCAATAGATGCAGATTCGGCAAGAGTGAGCTCTGTAACAGGTTTATCAAAATAAATCCTGGCGGCAGACTCAACGCCATTACATCCGTGACCTAAGTATATAGTGTTAAGATAAAGTTCAAGTATCTGTTGCTTGGAAAGCTTATTCTCCACCGCAAGAGCACGGATAATCTCTTTAATCTTACGGGTGTATTTTCTATCTTTCTCCCCTGTGATATTCTTTACAAGCTGTTGGGTGATGGAGCTTCCGCCATAAGTGGAGCCACCTTTGAAAATCTCGTTAAGTACCGCGCCGGTGGTACGCTTCCAGTCCACTCCTCTGTGGCTGAAAAAGCGCTGGTCCTCAATGGCTACGAAGGCATCCTCAAGCCAGTTTGGGATTTCGTCAATATCTACCCAAAGGCGTTTTGTGCCCGCTGACAAATATTCCAAATCCTTCCACTCGCCGTCTTTAGGATCCTGCCAATACAATGTACTAGTAAGGTCCAAATCGCCTGAACCCATGGAATTGGTCATGGCTAAATCAAGGTCGCGCACTGTCCAGCCGATAAATGCCAATACGGCCACAACCGCCGCAATAGCAATATACAAGACAAGACGTCTCTTGCTTATGGGCAATGCCTTGAGCTTTCTCCTTTTTCTTTTTGCCATAGTACACCTCCGCGCACAATTATACCTATTAACATTATAACATAACCAGGCCGATATTTATATTACAATTTCAAAACATTTTTGCATATTTCTCTCTACTCTGCCAAGACTATACCAAAGGTAAAAAAGTTGGGAGAAATATTATGAACAAACCCCTTTATTTCAAAATATGTTCTGTAAGTATAGGCATATTCTTAATAATCTGGCTTATAGCATTCGGGATATTCATATCACAGGAAAATTCAAAGGCCAAATCCGCACCTGTCCCTGCAGATACTCCTGCAAAAGTGGTGCAACAGATAGTACCAAAAGCCGAGGTGAGCCACTACATTGTGAAATCAAAAGACGGGAAAGTGGCGGTGTGGCAGGTGTATTCCAACGGATATTCCACACCCCTTGATATACCGGAAATCTCAACAGATACCCTCACACCTTATGACAGAGGGTATTTCGAAGAGGGAATCGTGATAGAAGATCCCTCGTCTCTGGCATCACTTATAGAAGATTTCACAAGCTAAAAAAATGGCTCATACAAAAGTATGAGCCATTTTTAATCAGTTAAGTTTTGCGCCACATCCTGAGCAGAATGATGATTCAGCATCATTCTCTGCACCGCAAGAAGTACACTTCACTTTCTTTTTAGCACCGAGTTCTTCCTCGAGTTCTTCAAGCTGTTCCTTCAAGGTCTTGATCTCCTCTACGAGGGCATTGATTTTCTCGCCGTTATCCATATCGTACTCTGCCACACCATAGTAGAGTTCGCCGATAAGGGTGTATCTGGTGTTAATCTCGTCTTTGAGTTGGAGCGCCTTGATCCTGAGCTTTGTCTGCTGAGCAAGTTCTCCTGATACTTTCGCCGCATCCCTTGCGGTCTTGGTCAAAATCTTTTTTGCCGAATCCAAAAATGTCATAGTATTGCCTCCTTTTAATTTTATTGATTTTCTGCATTCTCATCCGCAGGGGGTTCCTCGGATGCTTTTTTCATTTCCTCTAAAGCGGTGCGAACGTTCTCCACCTGCATCTTAAGGCTTGCTATCTCACCATCTTTCTCGGCTACCTGAGCAGTCAAAGAGGTAACCTCTTCTTTAAGCGCCTCTATCTGTGCGGTGCCCGCATGGTCACCGGACGAGAGCTTGAAGCTTATTAAAAACGACAGAGCAAATACAAGCAGATATGACACAATATAAAGAATTATCTTCCATGTGGTTCTGCGCCTACCTGCGGAATTGATATAATAATTCACTCTAAATCACCTCTGATTAAACCTCGATTGCCTTGCCCATATCGAAGGAATAAATGTATTTCTTATTTACCCTTTTACCCGTCAAAAGAGAAAGGGCTTTTTCATAGTACTTAATCTGGATTGCATACCTTGAGATCAGTTTGTCCTCAAACTCGGATTCACTGTATTTACCACGTCGGTCCGTCTTATAATCAATCAGGACTATATTGCCGTCTTCATCTTCAAAATATGCATCTATCATACCCTGAACCACTATCTTCTCATCCGTGGAAACAGAGGAGAAAATCTCATCCGCCTCAGACAAAATCTCAAAGGGAGTCTCACGGAAAACCGCCTTCGCCCTGAGCATTGATTTGCCGGGTATGCTATCAAAGAAGGTGGAGATTGCTTCTTTGTCAATATACACTGCCTCTTTATCGTCTATCACACCCTGCGATACGATACGGGCTATCTCCTCTTCTATTGTATAACCATTATTCAAAGATGTCAAATCAATTTTTTGCATACAAAGATGCATAAGAGTACCTATCCTTGCAGAGTCAAGGGTTACCTCACCCCTTGCAAAAGAGGGTTGTCTCAAAGTGGGCATACGATAGATACGATAAGCATCACCATCACCCAACTCGTTTAACCGCTTAATCTCCGTTACCGTGACGTTTCTCGGCATGTCGGTATCGACTTTGTAGGGGTACTCATAGTTAAGGCGGTTAATTATCTCGGCTCTGTACTCAGAATGGAAATCGCCTTCGGGAAGGGATATTTCGGTATCTGTCATCTGCGCATCTGCAGTGGCAAGAGAGTATATGGTCACTATCTCTCTGCGCACCATTCCTTTGCCGGGGATTTCACGGATAGCCTTATTATCCTCCTCAAAAAGTGCCTGACACACCCATTCAAGATACGTCCTTGCTGAGCTTACCATCTTGGGATGAACCTTTGGCTCTGCACCACATTCCTCGCGGATACCCGCCATGAATTTCACCCAGTTATTCACAACACCCGTTATGAAAAGTTTCTCCCTGGCACGAGTAAGGGCAACATACAAAAGGCGCATCTCCTCGGAAAGATTTTCCTCGAGTATTTTCTTTCTGATTGCACCCTTTACAGTAGCTGTATATGAAAAGCGCTTCTTCTCATCTATATAGTCTATTCCTATGCCAAGGTCGTGGTGCATAAGCACCTTGCCGCTGAGGTCACGGGTATTGAATCTTTTACCGCATTGGCTGAGGAACACCACGGGGAATTCCAGGCCCTTGCTCTTGTGGATAGTCATTATACGCACCACATCATCATTCTCACCGATAAGCTTGGCACCCTGACCTTCGTTGCCATTCATATTGATAGAATCCACATACCCTGCAAATGAGGATATGTCCCCACCCTTACTTGTGGCAAAAGCAGTGGCTCTGCCTATGAGGGCACGGATATTGGATTTCTTAAAAGCAGCGCCTGGTAAAGTGCCGATGTAATCCATATATCCCGTGTTCTTCACAAGATACCATAAAAACTCGTCTGCTCTTATTATCCTTGAGCGGTCACGATAGGATGCGATATCTTTAAGGAATTTATCTGCCTTTGCACCAAGGCGGTTCTTATTATCCGTGTATTTTTTGAGAGCATCATAGTATGCACCATACTTATCTGCCGTACGGATTGTGAGGAGCTCCCTGTCGGTAAAGCGATAGATGGGGCTTCGCATAACCGCCACAAGATTGATATCATCATAGGGATTGCTGATAATCTTCATAAAGCTTATGAGCAACCGTACTTCCTCACAATCAAAGTAGCCGAGTCCCGTATCGCAGAATGCAGATATACCCCTGGCAGAGAGTGCATCGGCAAAGTATTCTCCGCTGTTTTTGGTGCCACGAAGAAGGATTGCAATATCCCTGTACATTACGGGGCGGTATTTATCTGCAGATTTATCGTATACAGTGTATCCGCTATCTACCAGTTCCTGAATCTTTCGGCTTACAAGTTCTGCCTCTGCAATCAGGTTGGCAGGCTTCTCTTCTGCGCCCTCACTATCGCCCTCATCCGAGGCATCTATAATGCAAAGGTCAATATATCCCGTATCCTCATTGGCGTCTTCGTATTTGAGACCATAATTCAAGCGTTCGTCATCGGAATAGTCAAGTTCTCCCACACTTTCGCTCATAACACGGGTGAAAATAAAGTTCACAAAATCAAGGACTTCTCCCCTGCTCCTGAAGTTATTGGAAAGGATAATCTTATTATAATCCCCGCCGTCTCCATAGGGGGTGTAAGTATCGCTCTTATACTTGAAAAGCATAGGATTGGCATTCCTGAAGCGATAAATACATTGCTTCATATCGCCTACCATAAACACGTTGGGTTTGCCGAGGGATTCCGTGGAAACCGCCTTGAAAAGTGCTTCCTGAACACCATTACAATCCTGGTATTCGTCTACATATATCTCGTCAAAACGGCTCTTCTGTGCCTCTGCTACCTCGGTATATACGTCGCTGGTGAGAAGGTGCAAGGCAAGATGCTCAATATCGTTAAAGTCAATAAGTCCGTCATCCCTCTTGTATCTTGTGTATGTATCGGAAAATTCCTTTACAAGCTGACACAGTTTGTCCACACAGGGGCTCATATACAAAAGGTCTTCCCTGATGGTTTTCTCGGGCAGATTGATACTATTTACCATAATATCTTTCAGCACATCTCTGCCCCTCTTACGCAGGGTTTTTATCTCATCAAAAAGTTCGGGGTCCATATTCTTATTGGAACGGAGTGTGGCAAACTTATAGTCCCTCACACAATTGTACACGCTATCCCAACCCTTATCACAGAGGGATTCTATACTGCGGGCAAGGGAGAGTTCGTCGCCGATTACTTTGAGTGCGGTGTCAAATGAGCCATCAAGCAGACACAGTTTCTCTGCCTTTTCATAGCATTGAACGGCATAATTGGCATCTATCTTCACCCTGCCTAAGATGAATTCCAGTTGGCTGTCACAACCACCCTTATATACACGGCAACACTCGTCAAGATATGCCTCGGGGTCGGGAGTGCTTCTGGAGAAGTTATAAATACTCCTTACGATCTCCTCGAGTTCATCATCCCTTTTGCGAGTGAGGGAATTGACAAGGCGGAGGAAGTCTTTATCACCATTATCGTAGTGGCTATCCAGCACATCCGCGATCGCCTTTGCCTCAAGCATAGAAAGGTCTGCAGAATCGCCAACCTTGAAATCAGGGGCAAGACCGAGAAGGTGGAAGTTGTCCTTAATGAGATCAAGACAGAAGCCGTGAATTGTGCAGATTGATGCGCGGTTAATAAGGGCAAGTTGCCTTTTAAGACGGGGACTGTCACCCTCGCTGAGTTTCTCGGATATCTTATCCGCTATTCTGCCCTTTATCTCTGCGGCAGCGGCTTTGGTGAAGGTAACCACCAACATTCTGTCTATATCCGTGCCGTCCTCTGCCATAATGCGCTGAATAATACGCTCGACCATAACGGCGGTCTTACCCGAACCCGCAGCAGCGGTGACGAGTATGTCGGAAACGGGGGCCTCTATCGCCTGAGATTGCTCATTAGTCCACATTATCGTCACCCCCTATTGCTTCCCAGATTTCGTCATCTTTCAATGTGTCGATATATTCGTAGTTGTTGCCTTTTTTACCCACATCAAATCCGCATACGGATTTATAGGCACACCAGGCACAAGGCGAGAAGGATTTCTTGCTATATGGGCGCATATCAATCCTGCCATCCGACATATCCTCACAGAGATCCTTTATAACCCGCTTAAGATGCTTATCCAATGCAACAAAATTCTTATATGTTGTCTTCTTTGCTCCCGATACAGTAGATGCATCAGTGGCATCGAGGAGTTCTTCCTCGCCGAGAATCAGACCCTTCATACGAAGTTCTGACGCGATTTCCTTATCCGTCTTATCTTCGTCATATTTATTATCTGCCTTGAAGATGGGGTCATCCACCTTGAAGTACAACGCACCGCCGTAGCGGTATTTATCATTACTGCCCACCAGGGCATTCAAATACACAAAAAGCTGGATATCAAGGCCATAGAAAACATCGTTTAAACTAAACACCTTGCTACCCGTCTTATAGTCCACTACCCTGATATAGTCGCCATCTGCACCGTGATACACGTCGCTTCTGTCAATGACACCCGTAATCTTGGCTTTTCTGCCATCTGCAAGGTCGAATTCGATGCATCCGATATTGTCGTCATCAAAACGCATCTCGTAGCCCAAGGGTTCAAATCCCGAAGCACATATGTGCTCACGGATAAGGGAGAAGCATCTGTAAATACTGCCCCTCAAGCGCTTGATAAGATACATCTTACGTTTTGAGATATAGGCACTGTTTTCGGTGAGCTCTTTGATGAACTCATCTATGAAACCATCAATTTTGCCGTATATGTATTCATCAGTTACGGTGGTGAAGGTGTAGCCGTCTCTCTCCATATCACGGCAAAGTCTCTCAATAACACCGTGAACAAAAGAACCCGTATCCATAGCAGTGATATCAAATTCCTCTTTATCCTTGAGACGAAGTATATACTCAAGGAAGTAGGAGAACCGGCAGGAGCGGTATCTCTGCAATCTTGAAATAGTGGTATAGAATTCATCGGGAACGAACTGACTCATGAGTTCTCTGTCTATATATCCCGACTCGTTGGTGTAGGAATAGTATTCTTTGAGCTTGGTGCCGAAGTCGAAGTTACGGCAGAAGTATTCATACACATCAAGCCATACGGGACTTACATTCCCGCCCTTCTTATATTCGGTGATTTTCTCAATCATCTTCTCCAATGTGGGAGAGGCGGAGTTGATATACTCCATCTGCCAGAAATCATCCTCTGACTCTACTATATCACTCTCCACTTTAAGTCCCGGGAACATTCGCCTTAAATCAGACAACACAAAGGAAGGTCTGAGGGCTCTTGCTCCGCTATCGGACCTGGCAAAGGATATATAGAGAAGTTCTGAAGGCAAGGTGAATACCGAATATATAAAGAACCTTTCAAAAAATGCCCTCGTCTTGCCATCGGTGGATAGCTCTATCCCCTTCTCTGCAAGGGCAATTTTATCGTTGTCATTTATGAGTTCACCCGTAACGGGAGGTGCAGGGAACACGCCGTCATTGGCACCGAGCACGAAAAGAACCTTGACGTCATCCATTCTGCTTCGGGAAACGTTACCTATAGAAACACCGTCAAGGGATGTGGGGATAAAGCCAGTGGAGTATCCCGAGAAAGCGGTATGCAACAGAGTGCGGAAATTACGGACGTTGATAGTCTTATCCCCTTCCACTTCATCCAATGCATCCAAGGCGTCAATGATGATATTCCAGATTTTTTCGTATTCTTCGCCGTGGCGTACGTCCTGCTCTGATTCAAAAAGACGGAGACGTTCCTCTATATGAGTCACCAAACCGATACTCACAAGGTACTCATAAAGGCAACGGCATATATGGGACACGCTGTGTCTGCCCTTTATGGAATCGTGGAATGCCATAAGGGGTTTTATAATATTATCTCTGATGGCACAAATGCGATTGGCATCTTCTTCGCTCATATCGCTCTTTGATATAAGTGCCATCCATTTATCGTCATTTGACCATGTGCTTTTCTGCATATTGGTACTGCGACAGAAGTTCTCTAAAGTATATATACTGTCAATATCCCCATCGCAAAGGCCTGCCTTCAAAAAGGCAAACACATCATCGTTTCTGTAATCATTGATATAGATATCTATGATATTGAGCACGAAAGATATGATGGGGTGGTTTACCGCCGGGGATTTCTCGTCTATAAAATGAGGGATGCCGTATTTGGTGAAAACGGGTTTCACATAAGGGGCATAGGTAGCCATATCACTACATATCACACCGATATCTTTATAGCGGTATCCGCTATCGTAGCAAAGACCCATAATACGTCTTGCGGTCTGCTCAATCTCTTCATAGGGGGATGCGGCAGAGAGAAGGCTTACATCGGTACAGTCATCATCATACACCGCCCTGGGATAGGGAAACATATTCTTCTCTAAAAAAGCAAGCTCTCTGCTATGCTTTTTATTCTCAGCAAGAATAACGGGGGATGCTACCTCGATACCCGAATCGGTGCACATACGTTTAATCTTATCTACTGTGTCGGAAATGGGCGCAAAGAGGGTGCTATCCTCCCCGTCGGTACAAAGGGTGATATACACGTTCTCTGCCTTGAGGGCAATCTGGCGGATTATCTCAAGTTCCTGAGGGATGAAGCTGGTGAATTCGTCAAAATAAAATACGGTGTCACTCCAATCGGATTCGGTGGCGATTTTCTCTGCCAAGACGGTAGCACCGTCATCGGAGTTGAATCCCATAAGGGCAACTCGTCTCACATACTCGGTGTAAACCTTGCAGATATCGTCTATCTTCATTTTTAGGCGGGGGTTGAGTCCTTCCGACTTACCCGCTTCCTCTAAAATCTCAGGAGAGATGCAGTATTTCTTGAGTTCACCGACCAACTTCAAGCATATATCGGAAAATCCAGAGAGGGTGGATATGCCTGAAAAATAGTCAAGCTCTGTATATGACAGAATGTCTGCCATAATGATATTTTTCGCCATTGGGGACAATATATCTGTAATACCGCAGGATGACTCCATACGGGAAATCATCTTGCTAAAGGAGGTAACCTCTACCGTCTCGGGACTGATACTACCCACACGGCTGAGCAATTTGTGCTCTGCTATATGTGTATATTGCTCGGGCACCACAAGATACGCCTTGCCTCCCTTGGCAAGACGGTCACAAATGCTATCGGTGACATACCCCGTCTTACCGTAGCCTGCTCGTCCATAAACAAAATGTATCGACATATTTCTCCCCTCCTCCTTCAATAATATCATATTCACTGTACAAAAAACAGTACATTTTTACATAAAACAAAAACGGCAGCATTACGCTACCGTTTGACAACTTGAAATTACGCTATTTTATTAATCTTGGTTGCAAGCAAAGATTTCTTTCTTGCAGCTGTATTCTTGTGGAAAATACCCTTTGCAACAGCTTTATCAATCTTTTTGTAAGCTTCTCTGCAAATTGCAACGGCGTTTTCCTTATCACCGTTAGCGATATATTCTTCAAATTTTCTGATGCAAGTTTTCAAATTGCTCTTGATCATCTGATTTCTGAGTGTTTTGGTCTCAATAACTTTAACTCTTTTTTTCGCTGATTTGATGTTCGGCACAGTTTCCACCTCCATATCATCTAATAGTCACTCGGTTATTCTATCACACATTTTTTCAAAAATCAATACCTAATTTAACTTTTTTTGTTTTTTTCTAAATTTTCTACCAATTCCACCTTGGGAGTTACATACATCGTACTGTAATTGACGTAAATAACCATTCCCGGTTTGGCTCCTGAGGGCTTTTTCACATTATATACCTCGGTATAGTCCACAGGCACCATGGCAGAGTTTCTGCCCTTACTGTAGTAAGCGGCAAGGATTCCTGCTTCCTCATAGGTGCGGTCGGGCACCTGCATGGCGTCATCCGTCTTGATGATTACGTGAGAGCCGTGGATCTCTTTAGTATGGAGCCATATATCCGTGGGTCTGGAAAGCTTGAGAGTGACGTAGTCATTCTGCTTGTTATTCTTGCCCACATAGATATCGTATCCGTCACTGCTCACGAAATGAAGGGGAGTGGGAGCAGCCGCCTTCCTGCGACGGGAATCACCGCGGAGACGGATATATCCCTGCTCAGCCAGTTCGTCCCTTATCTGCACTATCTCATCACTTGACTCTGCCTTGGTGAGGGCTTCAACAACAGATTCAAGATAGTCTATCTCCACAAGGTTCTTATCCCTCTGCACCACCGTCTCGGTGTAGGCAGTCTTT
>JAZOWA010000001.1:0-16419 GCA_045659025.1 Clostridia bacterium | reverse complement strand
TACATCAAGCAACACCTATAAGGCAAAAACTCTTGCAAGCAGAGCTATGAAAGTCAAAATAGCATACAATGCGTTGTGCGACAGTTATGGCGGGGAAAAAATAGAATAGTTAAGGGATTCACGGAGCGACACACAACCGCTCCGTTTTTCTGTCTGTTCGTAAAGGTACACATTTACATACAAAAACCCCCAACCGATTGGTTGGGGGTTGAGTTTATTTAAGGAATACTTCTATAACGGGTATCTCGCAATTTGGCTTGGGGGTGGGGATTATGAAGTCCACCATATCATCATACACGGTGATGTGGTTACTGATTGTCACGATCTCGCCTTCGGTGTATGTAATCTCACTTCCGTCATGGAGGAACTGGGCATATTCAATCTTACCTGCCAGGTTTCTCATGCCGAGATGAGCAAAGGGGTATTCGCAAAGGTGGATGTAAAGGCGCTTTCCGTCTTCACTCTGGGTGAGTCTGCATCCTTCGGGTGCGGTGAATTCCGGCTCCGCCATTGTGCATCCGTAGATAGAACGGGAGTTGTATTTCATCCAGTCGGCAAACACCTTGAGAGAATTCTCCGTTCTGTAATCAAGATATCCTCTTGGTGTTGGACCCACATTCATAATAAAGTTTCCGCCACAACTTACGGTGGTTACCAGCATACGGAGAAGCATATCGGGAGATTTCCAGGAATATTCATCTCTGTCGTATGCCCATGAACCGGAGAATGTCTGGCATGCTTCCCACAGCACCAGCTCACCCGTTTCTTCGTGCTTCGGCCATTCGTGCATCTGGAACTGCTCGGGTGTGATTATATCCTGCTCAATGCCTGTGCGGTTATCAATTATAATACCGGGCTGAAGCTTTCTTGTGAGTGCGATGAGTTCTTCTGCTTCCCAATCCTCTTTGCCCTTGCCCTTGGTGAATTTCACTGTCTTGTCACGGGGTGGGAGAGTATAGGAGAAGTCATACCATATAATATCAATCTTACCATAGTTGGTGAGAAGCTCTTCCACCTGATCTCTCATGTACTTGGTGTATTTCTTCATATCACGCTTGGCATTGATTTCCTCAGCGTTCTCGTCGTTACGTCTGGGATGGAATCTGTCAAGGGTGAATTCGGGATGGTGCCAGTCGAGAAGTGAGTAGTAGAAACCCACTTTGATCCCTTCTGCACGGAATGCCTCTACATATTCTTTGATAAGGTCACGTCCGCAGGGGGTGTTGGTAACTTTGTAATCAGTATATTTGGAATCAAACAGGCAGAATCCGTCGTGGTGCTTTGCTGTCATAACCACATATTTCATACCTGCTGCCTTTGCCTGTTTAGCCCATTCGGCAGGGTTATACATATCAGGGTCAAAGAGTTTGAAATATCTGTCGTATTCTTCCTCGCTGATGCACTTGTCGGATTTTAGCCATTCACAGCCGTGTTCTTTTATTCCACCACTTCTTGAAGCCATAGAATAAATTCCGAAGTGAATAAACATTCCGAATCTGTCTTTCACATACCAGGCGGTATCGCCGGGTGTCTTTCTAGTAACATAGCTTGACATAACCGTTCTCTCCTTAAAGGTTATTAAATATCAATGTATTCATTTTATCACATATATGGGTAAAAGTAAACAATAAAACAAATTTACTTTGTATTAAAATGTTATTGAATTATCCGTGTAACTTTGGTATAATTATCGTGGATTAATAAAATTTAACCTGAGGTATTATGCCATGAAGAAATTTGAAAAGAGAATTCCTCTTGCCACACCCACAATGCACGGAGATGAGCAAGTCTACGTCAAAGAGGCCTTTGATAAAAACTGGGTTGCTCCTCTCGGCTTTAACTGTGACGGCTTTGAGCAGGAGGTTGAAGAGTACATAAACGGAGAATCTGTCAAACATCACTGCCTTTGCCTTGTGTCGGGCACATCTGCACTTCACCTTGCCACCAAGCTTGCAGGAGTTAAAAGGGGAGACAGAGTGTTTTGTACAGATATGACCTTCTCTGCAACTGTTAATCCCGTTTGCTATGAAGGTGGTATCCCGGTGTTTATCGATTCCGAGAGAGATACCTGGAATATGGACCCTGTTGCATTGGAGAGAGCATTTGAGAAGTACCCCGATACCAAAGTGGTTGTATTGGCACATCTCTATGGTACTCCTTCAAAGATGGATGAGATATTGGCTATCTGCAAAAAGCACAATGCTATTTTAATAGAGGATGCTGCCGAGGCGCTTTCTGCCACCTACAAAGGTATTCAGTGCGGTACATTCGGCAATTACAACGCATTGTCCTTTAATGGTAATAAAATCATTACTACCTCAGGTGGCGGTATGCTTATTGCCGACAGCAAAGAGGCGAGAGACAAGGCACTGTTCTGGTCTACTCAGGCAAGAGAATCTGCCCCCTGGTATCAGCACGAGGAGATTGGCTACAACTATCGTATGAGCAATGTTGTGGCAGGCGTAGGCAGGGGACAGTTAAAGCACCTTGATGAGCACCGTGATCTGAAGGAGGCAATTTACAGAAGATACGAAGAGGGGTTCAAAGACCTCCCCGTTACGATGAATCCCTATCTTGAATATACCACGCCCAATTTCTGGCTCTCATGTATGACCATTGATGAGAGCTGTGATGTTAAATTTATGGATGTCATAAATAAACTTAACGAATATAATGTAGAAGCAAGACCTATCTGGAAGCCGATGCATATGCAACCCGTATTCGCAGGTTGCGAATCCATCACAGCGGTTGACGGTGTGAGCGTTTGCGAGGATATTTTCAGCCGTGGTCTTTGCCTGCCCAGTGATATCAAGATGACGACAGAGGAACAAGAAGGCGTTATCGAGATAATCAAATCCTGCTTTTGAGAGGTAAGAGATGTATAGAAATCGTCTTAAAAGATGTCTGGACTTTTTTCTTTCCCTTATGGCGCTCATAGTACTTTCTCCGATTATCCTTGTGTTGATTGTTATAGGTGCTATTACTATGAAGGGCAACCCCTTCTTTACACAGAAACGCCCCGGGAAGGACGAAAAAATATTCAAACTGATTAAATTCCGCACTATGACCAATGCCAAGGATAAGGATGGGAAACTCCTTCCCGATAGCGACAGATTGACGTCATATGGTAAGTTTTTGAGAAGCACATCCCTCGATGAACTCCCTGAACTTTTCAACATCATTGCAGGTCAGATGGCGGTTGTGGGTCCTAGACCTCAGCTTGTGAGAGATATGCTTTTTATGACTGATGAGCAGAGAAAACGCCACACAGTACGTCCGGGACTTACAGGCCTTGCCCAGTGCAACGGCAGAAATAATATGACCTGGGAACAGAAGCTGGACTACGACCTTCAGTACATAGAAAAAATAACCTTCATAGGTGATGTACTCATTATTCTTAAAACCGTGTTCAAGGTGTTTGCCCGTGACGGCATCACCGAAGAGGGAATGGCAACCGCTGCAGATCTGGGTGATTACCTTCTTGAAAAGGGTGAGATTGATTCTGAGTATTATGAAAAGAATCAGGAAAAAGCAAGAGAACTCTTGAAATTGTAATATAGGGAGGTTGTAATCTTGAATAATTGGAAATATTATATTCATGCAGCAATCTCCACGGTTGCTCCCCATGAAAATCCTGATGTATCACCTATAGAGGATGGCAGTATATGGAGCCTTGACGGCAAAAAACCTCTTTTTGCCCGTTGGACAACGGATTTTGACTGTGAATCCGAGACTAGTTGGTGGTATGTCATAAAGGATACTCCTTTTGATATTGCCAACATCAAGGCAAAACGCAGATACGAGATCAATAAAGGCATCAAGAATTTTGACGTGCGATTGATTTCTGCTGTTGAACACAAGGAAGCCATGTATCAGATTCAGCACGAGGCTTTTGCTACATATCCCAAGAAATATCGTCCCAATTCCAATAAAGATAAATTTTTTAAAAATGCAGAAGGTCTTGATCGTCAGGATAAGGTCGTTGTTTTTGGCGCGTTTCTTCGTGAAACGGAAGAACTTGTGGGATACGCATATCTTTGTGTAGAGAATGGCTTTGCAGATTTTAAAGTACTTAAAGCCAAGCCTGCTGTTGAAAGACAGGGGATAAATGCGGCCTTAGTGGCGGGAATTTTAGAACACTTTGGTTCGTTTCTTTCCGAGGGCGGATATATTTGTGATGGTGCCCGTAGTATAAACCACGAAAGTCTTTTCCAGGATTATCTGGAGAAATATTTTGGGTTTCGCAAGGCATATTGTAAATTGAATGTTGTATATCATCCCAAAATTGCCTGGATAGTCAAATTTTTGTATCCAATGAGAAAATTACTAAGACCGTTTGATTCAATCAAGATTGTGCATCAGATCAGCGGCGTTATTAAGATGGAAGAGTATGTAAGGGGAGAAAAATGAACGAATTAGTATCAATAATCACGCCCTCGTATAATACTGCAAAGTTTATACCCGATACGATTGAATCAGTGCTTGCACAGACATATACGAATTGGGAAATGATAATAGTAGATGATTGTTCTACAGATAATACCGATGAGGTGGTCAAGCCCTATCTTGCAGATGGTAGGATCCGTTATCTCAAAAATCCAAAGAACAGCGGTGCGGCTATATCCCGTAACTACGCTCTACGTGAGGCAAAGGGTAAGTGGATTGCTTTTTTGGATAGTGATGATTTGTGGGAATCTGAGAAACTTCATAAGCAGATAAAGTTTATGGAAGATAATGATTATCACTTCTCTTATCACGCTTACGAACCTATGAGCGAGGATTCTCGTCCTTCGGGTACGATAGTCGGAGGTCCAAAGAAAATCAACAAAAGACAGATGTATAATTTTTGCTGGATGGGTTGCCTTTCCGTTATGTATGATGCTGAGAGGGTAGGTCTTGTGCAGATTGAAGATTTAAAGAAGAATAACGACTACGCCATATGGCTTCGTGCGGTAGAGAAGGCAGATTGTTATTTTATGGATGAGTGCCTTGCAAGATACAGACTTCGCTCAGGCTCTATATCAAGACACAGTAAATTCAAGCTCATCAAACACCACTACCTGCTTTACCGTAATGGTGAACACAAATCCCCATTCATTTCATCCGTGCTTACGGTAAGGAACTTATTCTGGGGTGTTTACAAGAAGTTTGTATATGTAAAGAGCAAATAATTATAAGGAGTATATACTATGGATAGAGAAAATCCTATATATAAAATACGCCGTACCATTCAGGCAATGGCATATTATGTTGCACCGAAGGCGTCTCTTTCAAAAGTTTATTATAAAATAGTGTTGGGTGATAAACTCAACCTGGACAATCCTACCACTTTTAACGAAAAATTACAGTGGCTTAAGCTCAATTATTTTCCCAAGGACAAGCTTGTAGTAAAGTGCACCGATAAATATCAGGTGCGTGAGCATATCGAGAGCAAGGGTTATGGCGAAAAATTGACCAACCTTCTCGGCGTATGGGAAGATGCGAGGGATATTGATTGGGATTCTCTTCCCAACAAATTTGTACTCAAGGGTACACATGGTTGCGCATATAATATTATCTGCAAGGACAAGTCTACATTTGACAAGCAGAAGGCGAAAACCCAGCTTAACAAATGGCTTAAAGAGAACTTTGCAGCATTCAATGTTGAGGTGCATTACGGAGAGATTAAACCCAGACGAATCATTGCCGAAGAATTTTTGGGTGATAAACTTGTGGACTATAAGTTCTTCTGCTTTAATGGTGAACCAAAATTTTTGTATATCTCTTCAGACTTGATAAACGACAGACAGGCGCAGATGGGCTTTTTTGATATCAACTGCAAGAAAATCCCCATGATAAGAGATGACTACGAGGATATAGGAGAGGTAGAACCTCCCGAGTGCTTTGAAGAGATGATTGAAACCGCAAAGGAGCTTTCCAAAGACTTCCCCTTTGTCAGAGTGGATTTCTTCAAGACGTCAGACTCATACAAATTTGCAGAACTCACCTTCACACCCGGTGCGGCAATGATGCCTTTCAACCCCAAGGAATATGACCTTGAATGGGGTAAACTTCTTGATTTGTCGTCGGTTGATGGCTTTAATAACTGATACGAACAAAGAGAAAACTTATGGATACATACATTACAGTTAAAGAACCCGGCACAGCGGAGATTACGGAGAAGAAATCCCGATTCATTGCCACTATGAAGCACGTTGAGAGCGAGGCAGAGGCGGCGGAGTTCATAACTTCTGTGAAGAAGGAGCACTATAACGCCAGACATAATGTCTATGCATTTCTATTGAGTAACGGCTTCAAAAAGTATAGTGATGATGGCGAACCCACCCGTACGGGCGGTTTTCCTGTTCTTGAGATGCTTGAGAATGAAGGCGTTACCGATTGTGTTTGCGTGGTTACCCGATATTTCGGTGGCACGCTTCTTGGCACGGGCGGGCTTATCCGTGCATATACAAAGGCGGCCAAGGATTGCCTTGCTGTTTGCGGATTGCTCAAAAAGACCATGTGCGACAGAGTGGAAATCCGTTGTGATTACACATACTTAAGCAAGGTGGAACATATACTCAAGAACGGTCCGTATATCACGGAGGATACATCATATACAGATGTAGCGGTTGTCCGAGTTGTGTGTGAAAAAGCCGTCACAGACACACTTTTTGCCGATCTTTTTGACACCTTCGGAGTAGCAGTAACAGCAGAGAAAAAAGAGGAAATATACTATACTTTATAGCGGTTTGGGTATTTCATACAAAAAACCATAGCCCTTTTTAATATAATTTACAAATGGTAAAAAATCGGTTGACAAGGATAATGGGTTTATGGTAACATATTACATAAGTAAAAGTAAATTTTACTTACACATATTTAAGGATAGTTGGTATCAACTGTTCGCGTTTTAGGAGGAAGCAATCAATGCAAAAAGGTACAGTTAAATGGTTTAACGCAGAGAAGGGTTATGGATTCATTGAGTGCGAAGAGGGTGGCGATGTATTCGTTCATTTTTCAGCAATTTCAATGGAAGGATATAAATCACTTCAGGAAGGCGAAGCTGTAGAATTTGAAGTAATCGAGGGTGCAAAAGGTCCTCAGGCAGCTAACGTTACAAAGATTCAGTAATAGTAATAGCATTACTTAAATGAACTGTAAAACCCCAATTACATATTGGGGTTTTTTCCATACAGGGACAAACTGTTTTAGTAGGAGAGAAATATGGAACGCAGAGATGTTATCGCCGTTATTAAAGAGGCAATGCCCACTTTGAGTAAAGGACATAAGAGTATTGCATCTTATATATTATCCAATTGCGACAAAGCCGCATTTATGACAGCGTCTGCGCTTGGCAAAGCTACGGACGTGAGCGAGTCTACCGTTGTGCGATTTGCAACCGAGTTGGGCTTTGAGGGGTATCCCCAATTGCAGAAGGTGTTGCAGTCGGGAGTGAAGGGCCGGCTCACCAATATCCAGCGTATGGAGTTGGTATCGTCTAAAATGGGTGAGGAGGATATTTTGAAATCCGTCATCCATGCAGATATTGAGAAACTCCGTCAGACCGTCGATTCCCTTGATAACGGAGAGTTTTTGAAAGCCATTGATACTATAGCGAATGCGAAGAAGATATATATCCTTGGTGCGAGGAGTTGTTCATCCCTCACGTCTTTTCTGGGATTCTATCTTAATCTCATATTCAAGGATGTCAAGACCATCAGCACCTCTTCAGATAGTGAGACCTTTGAACAGATTTTCAGAGTAGGAGAGGGAGATGCAGTAATTGCCATAAGTTTCCCCAGATACTCCAGCAGGACTGTTAAGGCGGTGTCTTATGCATCGTCTTGCAAGGCGGATATAATTGCCATTACCGACAGTATGGATTCTCCCATAATCCCCTTTGCCACTCACTCGCTTATTGCCAGAAGTGATATGTCATACTTTGCGGATTCGCTTGTTGCACCCCTTAGTATTATTAATGCTATCATAATGGCTCTTGCCATCAAGAACGAGCAGGCGGTGCGTGATACCTTTGATAAGCTCGAAAATATCTGGGATAAATACGAGGTGTACGAGAAGAATGAGTAATGGTACAGTAGCCGTTATCGGTGGTGGCCCTGCGGGAATGATGGCGGCGGCGACTGCTGCAAAGAACGGCAAGAAGGTGGTGCTGTTTGAGAAAAACGCCTTTCTCGGCAAGAAATTGCTGATAACAGGCAAAGGCAGATGCAATATCACCAATGATGCCGATATATCTGATTTTATCAAGAACGTTCCCGTTAACAGTTCCTTTTTGTATAGTGCTTTTTATGGATTCACCAATCGGGATATGATAGAACTCATAGAATCCCTTGGTGTTGCCACTAAGGTGGAGAGGGGCGGAAGAGTATTCCCCGTAAGTGATAAGGCAAAGGACGTTGTGAATGCCCTTGCAAAGTATGTATTAGATAGCGGTGCCAAGGTGGTAAAGGTAGCCGTGTCAAAGGTAATAGTAAATGAGGACGGCACCAAGACGGTTGTTTTGGTAGATAAGAGGGGCATCAGGTGCGATAGTGTGATAATCGCCACGGGCGGAGCAAGTTATCCTCTTACCGGCTCTACCGGTGACGGATACCGTATGGCAAAGGAACTCGGCCACACAGTTACAGAGTTAAAGCCCTCCCTTGTGCCCTTGGTGGTTAAAGAGGACTATATATCCGACCTCCAGGGATTGTCTCTTAAGAATGTTTCCGTTTCGTTAAATCTTAAAGGCAAAGTCGTTTATGAAGATTTTGGTGAGATGCTCTTCACCCATTACGGTCTTTCAGGCCCCACCATACTCAGTGCAAGTTCCCATATGCGAAAAGACGGCGAGTATTCCGTAAGCATTGATTTGAAACCTGCTCTTGACACAGGCGCACTTGACAAGAGAGTGCTCAGGGATTTTGAGCAGATGAAGAATAAGGATTTCATCAATTCCTTAGATGAACTCCTTCCCAAGAAACTCATCCCCGTGATAGTGAAACTTTCGGGCATATCCCCTCATAAGAAGGTGAATGAAATCACCAAAGAGGAGAGGGCCAACCTTGTGAGCCTCATTAAGAACTTAAGGTTTGATATCAAAGGTTTCAGGCCGATAAGTGAGGCGATAATCACCTCGGGCGGTGTGAATGTGAAAGAGATCAACCCGGGCACAATGGAGTCAAAGTTAGTCCGGGGCCTCTATTTCGCAGGCGAGATAATAGATGTGGATGCCTACACAGGCGGATTCAATTTACAGATTGCTTTTTCCACGGGATATCTGGCAGGAAAAAATGCGTAAAGAATTTTTTTAATCCGAATGCATACAATAATACCAACATTTATGTTGGAGGGAAAGTATGAGAAAAATATCGGATATAGGCAAAAGAATATCAGAATTAGATTTAATAAACCGCAAGGTGTTTACTGTGCTGTATTCGTCAGCATTTGTGTGCCTTGCGGTTATTTGTGTGGCTCAGGCAGGGCTTCGTATATCACCCACCCGCAGTTTTTTCACCAATGTAGATGACTATGAAGGCGGATATTTTGAAGCGTCGGTAATGGTAGATGAGCCAAAGAGCCAAGTTGTGATGCTTCATACCGATTCCGTAAAGGTCAAGGACGCCAGGATATATGTCAACGGTAATGAATACGCCAATCTTGTCACGGGGGATAACCCGATTGAGATAACAACATCCTCCGTGATAGAGATATACTCACCCAAGGCAAAAATTGTGGCTGATATAAGCGAAATCGGTGACGGAGTGGTTCTTTATACCCCCGATGAAAAAGTGACTGTGGAAAAGGGAATAAAAGTCGTGGCAAGAGTGGGAATAAGATAAAAAAACTGTTGTAAAATCCTTTGAAATCTGCTAAAATAGTATGAGGTGTGCAGATGTGGAAAACTGCTATCTTGCATATATTGCATTTGGAGGTATTACCTATGATAAATATTGCTATCGACGGCCCTGCGGGTGCTGGTAAAAGTACTGTTGCCAAGGCCATAGCCAAGGAATACGGATTCATCTATGTAGATACAGGCGCTATGTATCGTGCTCTGGCATATAAGGCGATAAATAATGGTATCGGTGTTAAGGATGAGGAGAGAGTGGTTGAGATGCTTTCTTCCACAGAACTTAACATTACATATAACGAAAAAGGTCAGTGTATCCTTTTAGATGGTGAGGATATATCTGATAATATCCGCACTGCCCAGATTTCTATGGGTGCATCGGATATATCTGCTCTTCCCCCTGTTCGTCAGTGGCTTCTTGATATGCAGAAAGATATTGCGAGGAAGAATAATTGTATTATGGACGGCAGAGATATCGGCACCACCATTTTACCCAATGCGGATATCAAGGTGTTTTTGACTGCCTCTGTGGAGGAGAGAGCAAGTCGCAGATATAAAGAACTCATTGCCAAGGGTGAGGATATCACTTTGGATGCAGTTATAGAGGATGTAAGAACCCGTGATTATAACGATTCACATCGTGCGGTATCCCCTCTTAAGAAAGCGGATGACGCTATTGAGCTCAACACTACCGAACTTGATTTCAATCAGGCAGTGGATGCCATCAAAGCAATTATAGATAAGCATATCGGGGGCGAGAGATAATGTCGTATAAGATTATCAAAGCGATTGTCGCTGTAGTTATAAGAATGTTTTTCCGCGTCCGCGTAGTAGGGGAGGAGAATCTCCCTATGGAGGGCGGATGCGTGGTGTGTGCCAATCATTCCAGTAACTGGGACGGTGTGTTCCTTATCGGTGCTCTCAAACGCAGAATTTACTTTATGGGCAAGGACGAGCTTTTCCATGTTATCGGTCTTGGCGCTATCCTTCGTTCTATCGGTATTATCCCAGTTAAGCGTAATGCATCGGATATCGGTGCGGTTCGTACCGCTATCAAGACATTGAATGACGGCAAAGCCCTCGGTATATTCCCCAGTGGCACCAGAGTAAAGGCAGGGGAGAAGGTAGAGGTTAAATCAGGCGTGGCATTTATTGCTATCAAGGCAGGCTCACCCGTAATCCCCATTTACATAGACTGTAACTACCGCCTTTTCGGCAAAGCCACAATATATGTGGGTAAGGGCGAGGACATGTCGGTATACGGCAAAGCAAAGCTCTCTTCAGAAGAACTTTCTAAAATCAGTGCCGGTTTGTTTGATTCAATCACCGCTTTGGCAGGTGAAGGCAAATGATTAAACTTGCAAAGACCGCAGGCTTTTGCTTCGGTGTCAATCGCGCTGTAGATTTTTTGGAGGGCACAGATACCCCCACCGCCACATTAGGCCCGATTATCCATAACACATCCGTTGTGGAGAGCCTTAAGCAAAAAGGCGTAATCCCGGTAGATTCCATCGATAATATCCCCGATAACCATGTGGTTGCCATAAGGACTCACGGTGTGGGTAAAGAAGTATATGATAAACTTGCCGAAAGGGGCTTAGAGGTGGTTGACCTCACCTGTCCCTTTGTCAAGAAGATTCACAGGATAGTGTCGGATAAATATGCCGAGGGTTATCGCATTGTAATAGTAGGGGATAAAGAGCATCCCGAGGTGCAGGGAATTAACGGTTGGTGTGATAATAAAGCCATAATAGCCCTTGACATATCGGATTTAGATGGTAGAATAGAAGAGTCGGATAAAGTGTGTCTGGTGTCCCAGACCACAATGGATAAAAAAACTTTCAAAAAAATTGAAAATTTTTTCAAAAACCATTGCAAAAACACACTGATATTTGATACAATATGTAGTGCGACAGATGAACGTCAGACCGAAGCACAGAAAATAGCCGAGAGTTCAGATGTAATGATAGTTATCGGCGGGTATCACAGTTCCAATTCCAGGAAGCTGGCAGAGGTTTGCAGTAAGTATTGTAAAGATACTTATCAGATTGAATGTTTTGAGGATTTACCTCAGAATATAGATATATCGGCAAAAAATGTCGGTATTACGGCGGGTGCATCCACACCGTCGTGCATTATAAAGGAGGTTACATTTAGAATGGAAGAAATGAACAAAACTGTTGGCGACAGCTTCGCCGAACAATTCGAGGAGTATGAAAAATCACTCGTAACTTTACATACAGGAGACAGAGTAATGGGCACTGTTATAGGTGTTTCCGATGCTGGCGTGAGCGTAAACCTCGGCTACAAGTCCGATGGCTTTATCCCCACCTCAGAGGTAACAGATGATCCCACAGTTGATGTTAAGTCAATGGTTAAACCCGGCGACGAGATTGAAGTTTTCGTTGTAAGAGTTAATGACGTAGAGGGTGAAGTTACCCTTTCCAAGAAGAAGATTGACGCTATTAAGAGCGAGAGCATGCTTGAAGAAGCTGCTGAGAGCAAAGAGATTCTCACGGGCAAGGTTGTTCAGGCAGTAAATAAAGGTATCATCGTAAGCTACAAGGGCGCAAGAGTATTTGTTCCTGCATCACAGGCAAGCGACAGATTCTTGAGCGATTTGAGCGTTCTCGTTGGTGAAGAAGTTTCCTTCAGAATCATCGACATCAAGAAAGAACGTGGCAGAAACAAAGTTGTAGGTTCTATCAAAGAAGTTGTTAAAGAGCAGAAAGCAGTTCTTTCTGAGAAATTCTGGTCAGAAGTTGAGACAGGCAAGACCTACACAGGTACAGTTAAGTCTCTCACCAAGTTCGGTGCATTCGTTGATATCGGCGGTGTAGATGGTTTGATCCACATTTCTGAACTTTCCTGGTCCAAGATTAAGCATCCTTCTGAGGTTGTTAATGTTGGTGACGTTGTAGAGACATACGTTCTCGAATGCGATAAAGAAAAGGGCAAGGTTTCCCTCGGCTACAGAAAGACAGAGGACAACCCCTGGAATAAGATTGCAGAGCAGATTGCATTGAATGATGTAGTTGATTGTAAGATCGTAAGAATCGTACCCTTCGGTGCATTCGCAGAGATCTTCCCCGGTGCAGACGGTTTGATTCACATTTCTCAGGTTGCTGATAAGAGAATCGGCAAGGTAGAGGAAGAACTCACAATCGGTCAGCACGTTAAGGCTAAGGTTGTAGAGCTCGATATGGAAAGCAAGAAGATCGGCCTCAGCATCCGTGCTTTGATTGAAGAAGCAAAGAAGGATGAAGAGCCTGCTGAAGAAGCAGTTGAAGCTCCCGCAGAGGAAGTAGAAGCTACAGAAGCAGAGTAATTATCTGACTATAATTTAACCTGCAATATCCAATGTGTAATGCATTGGATATTGTTGTATATTAAGGATTGGAGTTTGTGAATATGAAACATTTGTCAAAGATACTTTCAGTCATAATTATACTCCTTTGTATGACCATCCCCGCAATTGCTCAGGGCAATATTTCGGGAATCTTATCAGGTGAGCAGGATTATCTTATCCTGGGTACTGTGGTGGATATTACCGACACATCAATAATCCTTGATCCCTATCATCGCCTTCATAATGGTAACGGCACAAAGTCAATCTCATTAGACGATAATATAGAGATTTCCAAATTCAGATATTCCTATTGTGCCGAGCATACAGATATAAGCACCACTCCCAGAGTAGGTGATAATATGTTTGTATCTCTTAATCGCACATCCAATGGCTATGTAATGGCAAACGGTGCGTATAAGACCACTTCCGTTTCCTATAAACTTCTCACATTCTATGTTCCCGAGAGCATCAAGGGCAAGAGTTGCCTTGCAGAGATTGTCACTCTTTCCCACTTTGTCCGTAATAACGGCTACTCCCGAGAATACGAGATTAAAGACGGTAAACCCTATGTCACCACCGAGGGCAAACTTCTGGACTTGTCCCCGGCAGACACAGTCAATAAACTTGTTACTTTTGTAGGATTAGACAGTAAAGTCCCTGATACCAAGACGAAGGATGTCATCATTGATGGAGATATAGACCCCACTTCCGATTTCCGCTGGATGGTGGCAGGATGCATTATTCTTTTGAGTGCAATTGCAGGGGCTTTTGTCCTCTATAATATGAATGGTAAGGATATCAGGATAATAAGAGGCAAGAAGGAGTAATCTATGGAAATGTATGAAAAAACCATCGCAACTGATGTGAAATACGAGGGTGCGATACTCAATGTGTATGTAGACACGGTTCAGCTTCCCGATGGTAGCACCTCAATACGTGAGATAGTAGAGCATTCCGGCGGTGTTGCCATAGCCGCAGTAGATGATGAAGGCTTTGTCTATATGGTTAACCAGTTCCGCAAACCCTGTGAGGATGTTATTAAAGAACTCCCCGCAGGCAAGCTTAATTCAGGCGAAGATCCCCTCCAATGCGGTATTCGTGAGCTTGAGGAGGAAACGGGTCTTACTGCAGATAAATTCATCTCTCTCGGCGATTTTTATCCCTCTCCGGGTTATGCCAGGGAGAAACTTTATATTTACCTTGCCTTAGGACTCCATCAGGGCGAGATGCATCTTGACGAAGGCGAGTTTTTGACCGTTGAGAAGATGCAAATAGACGATGCGGTATCTGCGGTTATGAATAACGAAATCTGTGATGCCAAAACCATTATAGGCATCCTCAAAGCAAAAGAATATCTTAATAATAACAAATAAAAGTTGCAGGGATTCCTCCCTGCAACTTTTTTATATTTCCATTTGTTTGCCAAAGAATAACGCCGCCGACTGTGCCAACTTGGTATCTACCTCGGTGGCCTTCTTGCTGATGTCACTCTTCATAATAATCACGTTTCCGATGCTGTCACCTTCTGCAATTATTGGCGCTATTACACTGGCTGAGTACTTGCTTCCGTCAGTTACGGGCAATTCTCCGTCGGCTACGAAGGTCGCCTTGTCCTCCATCACAGATTCAATCTCGTGGCTGAGCCGCTTTTCGTATAAATCCCTTTTAGGCGCACCGCCCACTGCTATTATGGTGTCCTTATCGGTTATGCATGCCGCACTTCCCGATATCTTCGCCAATGTCTCGGCATACTGGGAAGCAAAGTCCGTGAGCGACCCGATAGGTGAGTACTTTTTGAATATCACTTCACCGTCTCTGTCAGTATAAATCTCCAGAGGGTCGCCCTCTCTGATTCTCATAGTCCTGCGGATTTCTTTCGGTATAACAACACGACCAAGGTCATCTATTCTTCTTACAATTCCCGTTGCTTTCATATATGAAATCTCCTTGTTTTACAGATTTGTGTTGTTAGTATTTGTATCTTGCGTAGAAATATACTGTAAGATTTGAGAAAATCAAACATGGAAATGCTATGATATAAATCCCTCTTTACTCTTTTTGATAAATTATGGTATAATATTTTAAGCAAGGCGTTGCTAAATCTTTTTTGAGGGGTGAAAATATGCCTTCTGAAAACAACGGGATTTTCTGGAAAAAGAAAGAGTATATTTCCTTTGTGCTCAGTATCTTTGTGCTTTCCATTCATTCGTATTTTGCACAGGATATTGCATCAGGTAGTATGATTGCTGTCATCAATCATAAAGTGTCTTACTTTTTCTCCCGTTCCATTACCCAGTTTGCAGTTCCTATGTTTTTTATAATGTCGGGAATAACCTATTTCAAGGGGTATAATAACAAAAAATATCCGGCAAAGAGTAAATCCCGAGTGTTCACCCTCGTCATCCCGTATCTTATCTGGAATACCATCTGGATGATTTGGAAAGTTCTCACTTCCAGTGTGTTTGGGGGAGAACCATACCCCTTGACTTTGATAAACCTGCTTGAGGGCGTCTTTTTCTATGGATGCAATGATCCTTTCTGGTTTATATTTGATTTGATTATATTCTCGTTTTTGGCACCTGTTGTGTTTTTGATTATAAGGAATAAATATATCGGCATAATCTCCATTGTGTGCTTGTCCATAGTATCCTTGTATGGCATACACTTACCCGAGAGCGTGTTCTATTATCCCATGTCGATTGTTTTCTATATGATGGGTGCGCTTGTCGGCTATCACTTCTTTGATTTCGCAGCAGGGAAATCATCAAAACCGATGCAGATAGCTTCATTCGTTTTTCTTGCTTTATATATCATTGCCAAGAATATCACCCCTCAGGAAATACATATTAATAATTATCTCACTCAGACTATTGTATATACCCTTGCAGCATTTTCCCTCTGGAACGTTGCAGATGCATTTATAGAAAGAGTTAAACCCAGAGCAATATATGGCCGTTCCTTTGCCGTATATGCAATGCATCTTCCTCTGGCAATTATTGTACTTAAAATACTCTCTTTCTGCATTCCGCAGACGGAGTGGTTTGAAATCCCGAAATTTATAATTATGGTTATCGCAACCCTCACCATTATAAATCTTGCCTGTGCATTTCTTGAGAAGTACACCCCCAAAATTTATTCAACCCTTATGGGAAACCGAATGAAAAAATAAAGACAAATAATCTAAAAAACCGGAGTGAATTTCACTCCGGTTTTTTCATTAGAAACTTACTTAAAT